>CAZHRP010000009.1:0-26859 GCA_964535055.1 uncultured Chthoniobacteraceae bacterium | reverse complement strand
GCTGCTCGCATTATCGAAGTCTTGGCAAAAGTTTACCCGCATGCCCACTGCGAGCTAAATTTTAAGAATGCCTATGAGTTGCTGGTAGCTACTATCCTGTCAGCTCAGTGCACCGACAAGCGGGTCAATATGGTGACGGTCGACCTGTTCGCTGCCTACCCTGATCCAGCCAGATTGGCCAGCGCGCAGCAGCGCGAGGTCGAAGCCATTATCCGATCGACTGGATTTTATCGTAACAAGGCAAAAAACCTGATCGCTGCCGCCGCCGCTATCACCAATCAGTATCATGGAGAGGTGCCCGCCAGCATGGAAGAATTAGCCGCCTTGCCGGGTGTCGGACGTAAGACCGCTAATGTTGTACTTGGCAATGCCTTCGGCATTAACCATGGAGTCGTTGTGGATACGCATGTCGGGCGGCTTTCCAAGCGCCTTGGTTTAAGCCGCCACAATGATCCGGTGAAATGCGAGCGGGACTTGATGAAGGTCGTACCGCGTGACAAGTGGACGATCTTCAGCCACTGGTTAATTTGGCATGGTCGTAACCGCTGCAAAGCCATTACCCCCGACTGCAAGGACTGCGAATTGGCTCAACTGTGCCCCAGTCGCAACCGGATCCTTAAGGAAAGAGCGGCCAAAAATAAGGGATTAAAAAAGAAGCGATTAGCCAAAGGATAATATTCAGCATGACGCCGACGCGCGGAAAATCGGTGAATCGATAGCCGCCGGCACCAAATACATAGGTATTGGTCTGATATCCGATCGGGGTGGCAAACGAGGCACTACTGGCAAACATGACTGCCACCAGAAATGGACGGGAATCCGCTTCAAAGGCACCGGCGACCTGGATAGCCAAGGGCGCCAATAACACGGCCGTTGCATTGTTGCTGATGAACTCAGTAATAATGTTGGTCATCAGGTAAAGCAGCGAGACCATCACGAAGGCTCCCGCTACCATGCCAATGCTGGATACCATGCTTTGCGCCAGCATGGCCGCAGCACCTGTTTTTTCGACACCTGCACCAACTGCCAACATTCCAAAAATTAGAAAGATGATCTTCCAGTCGATCGCATCATAGGCTTCCTCCGGTGGCACACAGCGGGTCATGATGACAGCCAGCGCACCAAACAAGGCGAGTGCTGCAATCGGCATAACATTCAACGCAGCCAGTGTTACCACACCGGCCATCGACGCTACTGCAATCGGTGCCTTGCTATAGCGATAGGATTTTGTCTCCTGTTCGGTCAGGCTCAGGAAATCGCGTTCCTGCATCAACTGACGAATGCGATGCTCGGGCCCCTCGACCAATAAGGTGTCACCAAATGCCAGCTCCACATTTTCAAATTGTTTGCGCAGGTTGGTGCCCTGGCGGTGGACGGCAATGATTAGGACTCCATACTTTTGCCGGAAATTTAAATTACGTATGGATTGCCCGATAAATGTCGATTTCGGACCGATGACACCTTCCATCAGGACTGATTTTTCGGTGGCGATTTCTTTCAGGCCGAGGTCGGCTGCGCCACCGATTTCCACACCATCGGTTGCCTTCAAACTGGCGAGACCTTTAGCGTGGCTTTTGACGACGATCCGGTCATGCGCTTCCAACTCCAGTTTATCGAGGGGAGTTTGCAGTCTTTGCCCGACCCGGCGAACTTCTATGATGCGCACGCCACGCAGCTTGGCCAGCGGTGACTTGGCTACCGTCTGACTTATCAGTGGTGAATCCTCTGCAACAACAGCTGTGGTCAGGAACTCCCGTTCGTCATCGGTACTGATCAAGGTGGCCAGAGTTTCCCGCTCAGGCAGCAGTTTGCGTCCAATTGTTAGCAGGTACAGGACACCCACCACGGTGAATACCAGACCCAGCTTAGACACCTCAAACATTCCGAATGGCTCGATGTCATACTGCCTGACAATTCCATCTACCAGCAGGTTGGTCGAGGTGCCAATCAGGGTACAGGTACCACCCAGAATCGAGGCAAAAGAAAGCGGAATCAATAGGCGCGAGGCACGCAGCGAGGTAGAACGGGCCAGGCTCAACACGATCGGCAGGAATACGATGACAACCGGCGTATTATTGACGAAGGCTGATAGCGCCATGACCACGATCATCATCACCAGCATGGCGCGGATCTCACTGGTTCCAGCGACTCGAATAAACAGATTGCCAAGCCATTCGAGCACACCGGTTCTTTCCAGCGCCGCACTCAGGATGAACATCGCGGCAATTGTGATGGGTGCCGGGTTGCTGAATACCTGGAGGGCTTCTGATGGCTTAAGGATGCCAGTACAAACAACCGCCGCAAAGCCACAGAACGCGATTATTTCCGGTGAGGCCAGTGATCGCACAAAGCCGATAAAAACGCCAGCAATAATGAGAATAATTAAGATCAGGTGCAGGGCTTCCATGGTCAGCACGAGAATGAGCGATTAGAGAACCGGGCTATTCCTGCCCGTCATTTACTTCCTGTCGGACTGGCGCCTCGTTAACAAATTGCATACTGCCCGAACGCCGTTGTAAAAATTCAATCGCCGCCGACTCATAGGCGACAGCACCAGTGCTGCGCGAGTCATACTCGATGATCGGTTTACCAAAGCTGGGGGCTTCACCGAGGCGCACGCTACGCGGAATAATTGTCTGCATGGTTTCATTCGGAAAATGCTTGCGGACTTCTTCCACGACTTGCTGGCTTAAATTGGTGCGCGAGTCATACATAGTCATCAGGATGCCATCGATTCGTAATTCCGGGTTGGCGCCGGACTGTTTGATTTGCTCAATCACCTGAACTATTTTAGAGAGTCCTTCCAAAGCGAAATACTCACATTGGATCGGGATCAATAGACCTTCAGCGGCGGCCAGGGCATTCGTCATTAAAATTCCAAGTGACGGCGGACAATCTATAAAAACGTAGTCAAACTCCGGGTCACTGCGCAGCGACCGGATGACATCACGCAGCCGGGTAAGGTGGTTATCCATGCGCGCAACCTCGACTTCCGCACCTGCCAGATTCATGTCCGCGGGTACCAAGTAAAGCCCTGGAATGCGGGTAGGCAGGATATTATCTTTCATGTCATCACTGCCCAGCAATGGCCCGTACAAGCCTTTTTCTTCGGGATTTTCCATACCCAAGCCACTGCTGGCATTACCTTGCGGGTCGAGGTCAATAATTAGAACATTACAGCCATGGGATGCCAGGTAAGCAGAAAGGTTGATCGCGGTTGTCGTTTTGCCAACGCCACCTTTTTGGTTAGAAATAGAAATTATGTTCATTCGCTCTTATTTTATTCCGCATATGGCCAAACATGATTGCGTGTTCCTGATTAAGCCGCAAGAACCTTATCGCACATGAAGATCACAATTGAGTTGCTCTACGAGATTGGCGGCTGGAAGGAGATGAAACCGGCCAAAGCACTGGCGGCGGCTAATGCTGTGATAGACTTGGAAGTGACTGACTCCCAGGTGAGCGGACTGGTCAGTATGTGTGGCAAAACCTACCGGGCGGGCTTGAAGTGGACCGAACAGCGTAGTGCCGAGAATTTATGCCGTTGTCCACGCAGTCGGCGCGAAGGGATAATTTGTGAGCATTCGCTTGCCGTAGGCATGGCTGTCATCAATGCCAACAGCGGCAACCAGCAAAACCGGACGAATAAAGGCCACGAAAGCTCAGAAGATCACGCTGGCCAGCAGCAAAGTAGCGAAAATAAATGGCCGCAACTCACTGATAGCCCGACATATAACCAACATCCTCTGGAGTGGCGGTTTCGACTGCCACCCGATTTGCAGAGGGCTGTCAGCTTGGGAAAAATCCAAATAGGCTGCGAAATCCGTGAACAGCGACAGGGAAATTGGAAATTAGCATCGAACCTGAGTGCCACTGACAGCTACTGGGTGACAGTAGAGGCTTGGCCGGCCATCCAATGGCTGCAACAGCTTTCGCCTGCTGAACCGCCAGGGATATTACTACTGGAACCGCAACAGTTGGCAGATTTGCTGGCGCTGGGTATGGATGGTGTGGAATTCTGGGCCGGCAACCAATTGCTACAGGTCACTGGTGCTCACGAGAAAATTGCAGCGCGAATTGGCAACTCCCATGACTGCCCGACCCTGGAGTTGTCAGCACCTTCAAGTTCCTACCTCCAACTGGGCCATACTGTATTACGTGTAGACGGCTCGACCCTGCAGATAATCCCACAGAACCTGCCTGAGCAAGCGATCGAGGCGCTAGTGGCCGGTAAGGCACTACCGCTCAATACCGCGACCGGCTATGCAATTGCCAGTAGTGCCGTCGAGATATTCTGGCTCGAGAACCCGCAAGATCTGCCGGATTTCGTAACCGTCGAGCCGCAGGCCACCTTCCGTTTAGCTGGGTCATTGAACAATTTGCGCTGCTACTTGAAGGTCAAACACCCGAATGGTACCGATTTAGCACTTCCAGCAACACGGGAACCAGCAGACTTAATCGGCAAAACCCAGAACCAAAAAGCTCAAACACCTGCGCAATACGAGGTGGTAACTACCAATTCATTGACTCAGTTGAGTGACACCCTCACAGCCTGCGGGTTCCGTGCGGCTGATGATGGTGCCTGGTTGCTGCGAGGGGAGGACGCGATCTTGCGATTTATCGTACGATATCTGCCAGTGATGAAGGATCTGGGCACGGTCGAGATGCAGAATTCCTTCAACTCCCAGTTGGAGTCTGTTAATGTCGTGACTGCCTCCAGCAGCATCAGACGCAATGATCAAAACTGGTTTTCCGTGAAAGTTGATTACTTCACCGGCAACTCACCGGTTTCACCACAAGAAATTGACCGACTCCTGCGCTCCGGTAAAGCAGGCCGGAAATTGCCCAATGGAAAAATCCTCGCTGCTGATCTCGATATGCTAAATGACTTTAAAGACGCGATTCAGGAGGTCGATGCGACTCAAAAGTCACCGGGCAATTATCAACTGCAAAATAGAGACGCCCCGTATATCGCCACAATTCTCGGCCACCAATTACCTCCTGCAAATACCCCTCAGCAGGGGAGAGAACAGTTACCAGAGGTCATCGAACGGCTGCCATTGACTCTAACTGCCTACCAATTGGAGGGAGTGCATTGGCTTCTCGACACACTGCACAATTACCAAGGGGCTTTGCTGGCAGATGATATGGGTCTGGGCAAAACAATTCAAACATTAGTAGCTCTTGATACCATTTCACAAACCAATCTAGTGGTTTGTCCAAAAGCTTTGACGGCACAGTGGGCTCAAGAACTCAAAAAGGTACTACCACACCGTAAATGCCTTATACTAGATCGTAATAATATTTCACATAGTACTATTAATAAACAAGATATATTCATTTATGTAGTATCTTATGGAACTGCTAGAGAATGGGATTCGATTATCCAAAAAAAATATTTTGACTGTATAATTTTCGATGAAATTCAATTATTGAGAAATCCTAAAACACATAATCGAAAGTCAGTAAAAAAACTTTTTAGTCGGTTTTGTATTGGTCTTTCAGGCACGCCTCTGGAAAATCGAATCAGTGATTTATGGAGCGTCTTGGATCTGGTGTTACCTGGGTATTTAGGCAGTGCCACAGAGTTCAATGATCATTACGCGGGCCAGAGTGGGGGAATCTCAGCGGCTGCCGCCAGACGTCTGACTGCACGACTGAAGCCGGTCATGCTTAGACGGCTCAAGTCACAAGTGGCCAGGCAACTGCCGAAAAAGAGCGTGCAGTGTATCGAATGCGATATGACTCCGGAGCAATCGGCTATTTATCAGGAAATCGCCCAGAAAGCTGCCCAATTAGTAGTCGATGAGACTTCCTACATGTCGGCGCTGACATCATTGCTGCGCCTGCGTCAGGCAGCACTGGACGTGCGTCTCCTAGGATTGGCAGCCCAGATGGATGACGGCCAGGCGTCCGGCAAGCAAGAGGTATTGCATAACCTGCTTGAAAAATGCCGTAACAATGATCATAAAGTCCTTATCTACAGTAGCTTTCGGACTGTATTGCAATTATTAGCAGCACAGCTCAGTACGCAATCGATTCCATTCTCGTATTTAGATGGCCAGACAGAGAATCGCCAATTACAGGTTGATCGATTTCAGCAAGATCCGGCTGTATCAGTCTTTCTGCTCAGTCTCAAGGCTGGTGGACTCGGCCTCAACCTGACAGCAGCTGAAGTAGTTATCCACCTCGATCCGTGGTGGAATCCTGCCGCAGAAGAGCAGGCTAATGACCGGGCCTACCGAATCGGTCAAACCAAGCCGGTTCAAATCTATAAACTCATCAGCAGAAACTCGGTAGAAGAGGGCATCCTGGAGTTGCAACAGAAAAAGCTCGCGATGACTCAAGCAATTCTGAATGCCGCCCAGACCGCTACAGCCACTTTATCGCCACAAGAATTGCAGAAATTACTGAAATCTGCCTGATAGGCGCAAGAATACCAGCAAATTAACCGACAACCAGACAATGATTGTCTAGATCGGCAACATCATATAATATATGTAATATAAAATAAGATGATGTTGGTGCTGATTCGTTGTGGGAATTATAATGATACCCTTAAGACCACCCCCACTTCTCCTTGCAGTACTTGGATGCCTTGCCAACTAGAACTGGCAGATAATCTGAATTACACAATGTTAACATCTCTAATAAATCACCGGTAAAGTGATGAGATGCTTTTATTCTAACATCTAACGGTCTTTGATCATAGTCTGGCCCTGCACAAGAGCCGTGTAGAACCCAACGAGAGAACGCATAGCCGCCTACCGCTCGGAGTATTTTGGGACGACGAAACAGATTGGAATCTAGCTTGAGAAATTTTTCGGAAAATTCGGGAAATACGCAATCAGGAATTGGGCTGTCAATTACTAAAGCAATAGTGACAGCCGCCGTCTTTTTAAATGGACTTGGATCATCGCCTGCCCATGACCGCCTTAACAGTTCATTAGCATTAACTATTACGTGCTGCCAGTCATCTGGTTTTCTGCTTATTTTAATTTGGCTACCAGGTAATTCGGGCAAAACGAAGCTAGTGAGTATTTAGAGATTTCGTTTGTGTATGACATAGTTGGCGGGTAGTAAAAGATACAAAAAACGCCCAGAACTTGATTCTGGGCGTTTTTTTTTCTAAAAGCGGCGGGTTTAGTGTACACCAAAAGAAAGCATGTCTTCTTCGGCCATTTGTTTAGCTTCTTCGGCTATATTTGCTTCATCAGATAGATTTTTCAGCTTGCCGGGATAATTCCCGTTAAATGCCAAATGCTCCGAGAGCGACGTTTCAAATGCTCTAGAAGTCAAATTGGCACCAACAAACTCGCAATCTGACGCTTCATTATGCGCCACTGCTGATGTAATATTCTGTTTCAACTGTAACCTTTCTTTTTAATTTGCAGTAAATACTTTGAATTTTCGTCAAGTATTCTTCTACCATTTCAGCAATTCTTTCTAAACTTCATTTATTCATTATTACGCCCGCCGCTACTGCAGAGGTGCTGTCCAAACGCGTGTGCATACGGCAGAAATTATAGATGCCAAGATGCATAGCTATCGCCAGTTTTTGGGTATTGTTTCAGATTACTTATGGTGGTTATGGTTTGGTGATTTGCTCTGCTGCTGCCCTGTTGGCGAGTTGCATGATATCGTTGACTGGTAGATTAGTCGTGGCGGCGATTTGGCGGCAATTTTCGAATTCGGGCACCATCTTGATGATTTTGCCACTATTGATAGCCAGTTTGATGCGGACTGTACCATGCGGGGTTGAAACCTCTCTGATTTCTCGCTGTAGTTTCCAGCGCGCGTGCTGGCTCACTCGGACCCCGAAAGTGCTGCTGTGTTCGAGGATGAATTGGGAGAAAAATGCTTCCTGGTTTGGCTGTACCAGGACACTGAGCTGATATCCGGGCCGTCCTTTTTTCATTTGTACCGGAGTAATCCAGCAATCGACTGCGCCTTCCTGCAGCAGTCTGTGACTCAATTCACCTGCCAGTTCGGGCGACATATCGTCCAAATTACACTCGATTTTCAGAATTTGGTCGGTTTCCAGACCGCTATTGATCTCTGATGCGGGATTTTCCGCCAGGATAGCCCTGAGGACATTGGGCCGGGTTGGCAGATCGCGGCTGCCAATTCCAATGCCGATGCGGGCAATTGACAGCTCAGGCATCGGAGTAAATTCGTCGACAAAATGCGCGAGTATGGCTGCACCGGTCGGGGTGACAAATTCGTAGGGCTCCTCGATCTGACGCAGTGGAATTCCCATCAGAATTTCTGCAGTTGCAGGCGCCGGTAATGGAAAGCGGCCGTGGGCACAGTCGATCCAGCCACAGCCCTCGAAGAGTCTTGAGCACAGAATCCTGTCTGGTTTGAGGTGGTGAATGGCTGCACAAGCAGCAACGATATCTGCAATGGAATCTTCCCCCCCCACTTCGTGAAAGTGGATCTGCTGTAAATCCTTGCCATGTACTTTGGCTTCGGCTTCGGCAACTTTATGGAATACTGCCAGCGCACTATCTTTAATTGGTGGCTGCAAGTTGCTGTGGGTAATCAGTTCGCGGATATGCCGGTAGGATCTGCCATGATGGTGATCATCAGCATGCGAATGCTGGTGCTGGTGCGTATTTTCTTCGACCGGCGTGCCATGGCTGTAGACGCGCAACTGCTTTCCGGCAATCTGCTGTCTTTCGGCACTACTGATGCGCAGTTCCAGGCCATTGATCAAAAGATCGTCAATCGAACGTTGCAGAAATTCCTGATCAACTCCCAGGTCAACCAGAGCGCTGACAATCATGTCGCCCGCAGCACCTGATATACAATCGAAATAGAGTGTTTTCATAAGAGCAAACTAATTAGAAACTAATTTACTGGCTGCGTGCAGGTCCAGTTTGCCGTCGTACAGTGCCTTGCCGATGATTGCGCCGTAGAGACCATCGATTTCGGCGAGTTGCCGGATATCGGCCAGGGTGGTTACGCCGCCACTGGCTATCACGCGGCAATTGACGGCATTTTGTATGGCTGCTGTTTCAGTAAAATTTGGTCCCTGGAGCATGCCGTCGGTTGCAATATCGGTGTAGCTGATTGTGCCTGCCCCAGCCTGTTCGACTTGCCGGGCCAGTTCCATCGCTGACAGTCCTGCTGATTCCTGCCAGCCCTTCACGGCGACAATTCCATCCTTGGCATCAATACCCACAGCGATGCAATCGCTGCCAAACTCAGTGACCAGCTCAGCAATAAAGTCGACCGACTCAGCCGCCCTGGTGCCTACGATCACCCTTGTGACCCCGGCCTCGAGCGCGCGGGCTATGGCATCACGGGTACGCATGCCGCCACCAAGTTCCACTGGCAATTGGCAATTTTGGACAATCGACTCCACGGCTGGCAAATTATGCTGCTTCCCGCTGAATGCCGCATCCAGATCGACCACATGGAGGTAGTGGCCACCCAGCTCCTGCCAGCGTTTGGCATACGTTACCGGATCGTCAGGGTAGACGGTCTTGGCATCGGCCCGGCCCCGCTGTAACCTGACGACGCAGCCATCCATTAAGTCGATTGCCGGCAGTAATATCATGATTTGGCGTTAGCGAGGAAGTTACGCAGCATCAACAAGCCGTTGTGCTGGCTTTTTTCCGGGTGAAACTGGGTTGCTGTGATTCTGCCACAGGTAATGGCTGCAGCAAATTTTTCGCCATATTCACACCAGCAAGTCACGATGCTGGTATCGACCGGGCGGGGAAAGTACGAGTGGACAAAATAAAAGTAAGCTCCATTGTCGATGCCATCCAGCACCGGGTTGCGGTGTTGATCCAAGGTAAGAGAATTCCACCCCATGTGAGGGACTTTGCGATCCTGTTCGGCAATGAATTTTGTCACCATGCCCTGCAAAAATCCAAACCCCTTGGTGTCCGGTGATTCCTCGCTGCCGGCAAATAATAACTGATAACCCAGGCAGATCCCGAGGAACGGACGATCCTGGTTGAGCCAGGCTTGGATCGGCTGCCACAGTCCACGTTGCTGCAAGCTTCTGACCGCATCCCCGAATGCCCCCACTCCGGGTAACACCAGTGTGTCGATCTCGGTAAATTGTTCTGCATTCGCTACCATCCTGACTGTGCCCCCACAGCTTTCGATGGCTTTGCTCACACTGCGCAAATTTCCTCGATCATAATTTACCAGACCAACATTCACGATATGTCTACTGTTTGCGGGGTGATAGCGTTGGTCAATCGGAAGTTTGCGCCGCCAGTACTTTTATCTACAGGTACTATTAAGCGGAGACAGCTGAGGTAACTTATATTTGCCATTGCCCTCGACGCAGCAACTATGCTGGTATGTCGGAAATGAAGATCGCGATCGCTGCCAGTGAGCTTGCCCCGGTTGCCCAGACCGGAGGATTGGGCGATGCAGTGGCGGGGCTGACCGCACAACTGCATAAGAATGGTCATGAAGTCTGCCTGATCCTGCCCTACTATCAGGCGGTCCGGAAATACCATTACTGGAAAGAAAAAGAGACCGGCATCAGCATTGATATCCAGCTCGGTCATCGCCACCGCACAGCGGAAATCCTCGAATACCGCAAGCGTGGCAGCTACCAGATATTTTTTATCAAGAATGATGAGCTATTTGACCGCGCCGGGCTCTACGCCGACCAGTACGGTACCTTTGGCGACAATGCCGAGCGCTTTATCTTCTTTTCCAAAGCTGTCGTTGAACTTTGTCGCAGGATGGAGCCCAAGCCGGATATCATCCATGCCAACGACTGGCAAACCGCCCTGGTTCCGGTGCTGGTAAAGGCACATAACTTGCCATTCCGCACCCTTTTGACTATTCATAATATGGCTTACCAGGGCCAGTTCTGGAGTTTGGATTTTACGATGACCAACCTGTCTGCTGAGTGGTTTGCGGCTGGTGGTCTCGAATATTTTGGTGACATTAATTTGCTCAAAGGTGGAATCCTGGCGGCCGACTCATTATCTACTGTCAGCGACGCCTACGCGCGTGACATTCTAACCCCGGAATCAGGCTACGGGCTCGATGGTGTGCTGCGCGAACAACGCGGCAAACTTCATGGCTTTCAAATTGGAGTCGATTATAAGGTGTGGAACCCGGAGACCGACAAAGCACTGGCCAAGAACTACTCGGCCACATCACCCAAAGGCAAAGCGACTTGCCGCGATGACCTGTTAGCTAAACTTAAGCTGGCTGCCAAGCCGAAAGGCCCGGTATTTATGATGGCCAGTCGCCTGCACGAGGAAAAAGGGTTCGATATCATGCTGCCATTGATTGACCGGTTGCTGGCTGACGATGTGCGCTTGATCGTATTGGGAGCCGGCGACGCTCATTACATGGCCGGTTTGACAGTAGCAGCCAGAAAGCACCCGCAACGTTTTGTTTATCTGCCGGAAACTGATACCAAGATGACCCAATTAATCCTGGCTGGTGCCGACCTAAGCATTATCCCCTCGCGCATGGAGCCGGCCGGACATTCTGCAGTGCGCAGTTTGCGTTACGGCACCATACCTGTGGCGCGTGACACCGGCGGCTTGCACGAGCTGATCCGGGATTATGACCCGACGACCAAAGAAGGCTGGGGAATCTTATTCTATGAATATTCGCAGGAAGCACTGCTGGATGCTCTGATGCGTGCCCGGGATCTATTTGCCGATTCGGGCAACTGGCGCGAACTGGTGAAATCTGCGATGCGACGGAATTTTTCTTGGGAAAATTCGGCGGCAGCCTACGAGTCAGTCTATAATGGTCTGCTGAAGTCCTGATGGAGAAACTATTTGTTTACGGCACCTTGCAACTGCAGGAATTATTCACTGCTGTAACCGGTCAACCATTTCCAAAATCCTGTCAGGCGCGCTTACACGGGTATCAAATTTATCGTGTCAAGCTGGCCAATTACCCTGCTGCCGTCCCTGAACCGGGAATCTCAGTAAATGGCCTGCTACTCGATGGTTTGAGCCAGCAGCTGCTCAAGGTCTTAGATACCTATGAGGACACTGCATACTTGCGTACCAGCGCCGAAGTAGAAACTCACAATGGTTGCCAGCAAGCATACTTTTATCTCTTCCGCGAGTCTGCCAGATCCCGGCTGAGTTCTGAAATTTGGAGCCTCGAAAATTACCGGGAAGAAATTTTACAGGATCTCGAAAATCTCTGAAGCCATAGCCATAGTTTATGAACTTGCGACATAGGGCCTGGTCATTTGCAGCGGGTCTACGATCCGGTCAAATTCCTCGGCTGAAATCGCATTCAGTTGCATAGCAGCCTCGCGCAGCGAAAGGTCGTGCTCGGCGGCATGGTGGGCAACCTCGGCCGCCTTATGGTAACCTATGACAGGTGCCAGCGCGGTCACCAACATCAACGACCGCTCAACATAACTTGCAATATTTTTACGGTTGGGCTGCAAATCTTTCACCATAAAACGCGCGAAGTTGGTGCAGCCGTCGCCCAGCAAGCGCAATGACTGGAGAACATTGTGAATAATAAGCGGCTTGCTGGAGTTCATTTCCAGATGACCACCTGATGCGCCGATGCTAACCGCGACGTCGTTACCCATTACCTGCGCGGTTAACATGGCCATGGCTTCACATTGGGTAGGATTGACCTTGCCCGGCATGATCGACGAGCCGGGCTCGTTGGCGGGTAATATCAACTCGGCCAGGCCGGCTCGCGGACCGCACGCCAGCAACCTGATATCATTGGCAATTTTGTATAATGAAATCGCAAGCGTCTTGAGTGTTGCGCTTAGCTGCGCGAGGTCATCGTGTGCTCCCTGGACAGCAAACTTATTCGGTGCCGTCTGAAATTCCATGCCGGTAAGTTTGCTGATTTCCTTAGCGACTGCTGTATCGAATCCTGGTTGTGCATTGATCCCGGTACCAACAGCCGTTCCCCCCAGTGCAAGTCGCTTTACGCCGCTGGTCGCCTGCTCGATCCGTTCGAGGTTATCCTCAAGCATAGCAGCGTAGCCGGAGAATTCCTGGCCCAGGGTAAGCGGTGTAGCATCCTGTAAATGAGTCCGCCCGATCTTCACAATATCACCCCACTCCGCTGCCTTTGCGGCAATGGCATCATGGAGTTCCTTCAGTCCGGGCAGTAGTTGATCGCGCCAACTGAGAGCGGCCGCGATGCACATGGCAGCCGGAAACGAGTCGTTAGTAGATTGCGACATGTTAACATGATCGTTGGGATTCACCGGCTGATGGCTACCCGGCGCTGAGCTGGCGAGTTGGCTGCAGCGGTTGGCGATCACCTCGTTGACATTCATATTGAACTGGGTACCACTGCCAGTCATCCACACATGTAACGGAAATTCGTCGGCATGTTGGTTATCGAGAATTTCCTCACATGCCTTTGTGATCAGTTGACAAAGATCATCAGCAAGTCTGCCATCCCGGCAGTTGACAGTCGCAGCCGCCTTTTTGATGTATGCATAAGCAGCTATCATTTCATCGGGCATGAGTTCCCTGCCGATACTGAAGTATTTTAAAGATCGCTGGGTTTGTGCTCCCCAGAGCCTGTTGGCTGGGACTTGAATTTTACCAATACTATCGTGTTCTACCCGAAATGTACTCATGCATGAATAGTGACATGCTTTTTCAGGGCAGCAACTGGCAGAGGATTATTTTCGGGCAGCTACTAACTGATGAGTTCGTACCAGTTGTTGCGGCGCCTTGGCTCGAAGCCACTGTCCCTGATCAATGCTTCGATCTCGTCCCGCTGTAACCGGAATGCTGCACCCGCCGGAGAAACGACATTTTCCTCCATCATTACTGAGCCAAAATCATTCGCACCATAATGCAGGGCGACCTGTCCAATTTGCGGGCCCTGAGTCACCCAGGAACTTTGCAGGTTTGGGAAGTTATCCAGGTAAATTCGGCTCAGCGCCTGCATCCGCAGATACTCGGCAGTACCTACTTTTTGTGCCCGCAAAACATTATTCTCCGGCTGGTAAGTCCAGCAGATAAACGCGGTAAAGCCATTGGTTTCATCCTGCACATCGCGTAGCCTCTGCAAGTGTTCGATTCGATCGGCAACCGTCTCCACGTGCCCGAACATCATGGTAGCACTCGAATTCAGGCCCTCCTCATGAGCCAGGCGCATGACCTCCAGCCAGTCGTCGCTGTTACATTTTAGCGGCGCAATCTTGTTGCGCACGGAGTCCACCAGTATTTCGCCCCCACCCCCGGGGATTGATCCGAGTCCGGCCGCTTTAAATTTTACGATTACTTCGCGCAGGGGCATTTTGAAAACCTCCGCAAAATGATTGAACTCGGGCGGGCTAAATCCATGAACGTTGATATGCGGATATTTCTCCCGAATGTGCGACAGCATATCGAGGTAAAAGTCGATACCGAGCTTCGGGTGGTGACCACCCTGCAGTAGAACCTGTACGCCACCGATAGCAGACATCTCATCCAGTTTAGTGTCTAATTCTTCGCGACTGAGCACATAATGGTCGTCATCTTTTTCAGTCCTATAAAATGCGCAAAACTTGCAATAGACATTACAGACATTGGTGTAATTGATGTTGCGGTCAATAATGTAGGTCACGATCTCATTACCCCGCCCGTTAAATGAGGCAGCCTTAATTTGCTGACGCCTTAGATTGGCTAACTCCCCAAGCTCCTCAAGCGGCAGTGTGTACAGCTCGTGCGCATCTTCTGGCGTGATTCGCTCGCCAGCGATGACTTTATCTGTCAGTGATCTGTCGGTTAATTCAGAAACCATATATTTTACTTAACGTACGAATAATTTGCAAAGCTGCATGCGCAGCAGGCCACAGTCAAGTGCAGGCACGCAGCTTGCCAATAGCTTCGATCAGTCCAGACTCGATGCAAAGTGCCTCTGCCACATTGCGATCGAGCATTCGGCGCAGGTCGCTTAGTGCTGCCAACGCGCCTAAAATACACTTCTCGCTGGTTGTGGCTGCCAGTTCAGCGGTTGCCTGTGACCGCTCCGGTAAATCCAGGTGACCACCAACCTGATGGCGCAGGGTGTCAGCCAGCCACAGGCTTAGGATATCCAGTAGCCTGCTGCGCTCCCGAATGTAGGTGGATTCCGTTAGCGCTTTATAGTGAACTTCACGATCCTTGAGCCATTTGGTGCTGTCGGTCGTTTTCCCGTACTGAGCATCTTCGGCCTTTCTCGAGTCCTCCGATTGTTCGCTGATATCGGCCTTCATTTCTGCCAATAATTGCAGGATATCAGCAGCCAGGTTCAGTGCATTTCCAGCGGTATAGTGAGATCTTTTGAAGAATAGCTCTAGCAGGTCGCATAATTTTGTCTCTGGTTGGGTCAATGGTTGGCGGGTGGATTCTTTAAGGGGAATTTCGATACAGCGGGAAACAATGGTATCCAGCAGGGCTTCGGGTAACGCCGTTATTAAGAGCAAAATCGAATTAGCCGGCGGCTCCTCGAGTGTTTTCAAAAAGGCATTGGCTGCGGCAGGTTGCATGCGGTCGGCATCAATTATGATTCCTACTTTCATGCCATCTTCCGCAGCTCGCATTTGCAAATGCCCCTCGAGTTCCCGAATCTGCTCGATAGTGATCCGGCGTGACTTGGACTCGGGCTCTATCATTGTTACATCCTGCCGGTCAACCCCCCGGCTGGTCGGGTTCCTGCTTACCAGGTCGCATATCGCGGCAGCCAACTCCAACTTGCCGCTGCCGCGTGTTCCCCTGACCAAGTAGGCATGCGCCAGGCGCTGGCTACTCTGTGCCCTGCACAAATAATCAAATGCCTGTTCTTTCAAAAATGCCATGGAATTGATCGCTGATTGTCTTTTCTACTCGTGCGGCGACAGTTTCAACCGCGCCTGATGCATCAACTACCCTGATCCGCTGTGGATGTGTCTTGGCAAGCTCCAGGTAACCTTGACGAACGCGCGCAAAAAAGTCATCATTTTCACGCTCGATCCGGTCAAGTGCACCATCGGTACGCTGCTGCACCCGACGCATTCCCTCGACAGGGTCTATATCCAGATAAATGGTCAAATCCGGCTCACAATCGTCAATCGCAAACGCATTGATTGTATCGACATGAGCAGTTGGCAGTAAACGGGCAACCCCCTGATAAACAGTAGTCGAATCAAAAAACCGGTCGCTGACCACTATGGCACCCCGCTCGAGCGACGGTTTTATCAGTTCGGCTACCAGTTGGGCCCGGCTAGCTGTAAATAACAACAGCTCAGCACGGCTGTTCATCTGCTCGCCTTCAGGGTCATGCTGAAGGAGTTGGCGGATCTTCTCACCCAGTGTGGTGCCTCCCGGTTCACGTGTGCGTACCACGTTATGGCCGGCTGTCAGTAACGTCTCACACAGCATGTCGATCTGAGTCGATTTGCCGCAACCCTCGCTGCCCTCAAAACTTATAAACTTACCAGCTGACATTTCTCGTAGATTACTTGCTACTCGGGTGTAATTTTACCTTTTTCATTCACGTGCTGTTAGATGATATTTTCGACAAAATCATCCGCATTAAATTCATGTAAATCATCAATAGATTCTCCAGTCCCAATAAATCGAGTAGGTAATTTCAGTTCATTCTGGATGGCGACGACCCCCCCGCCTTTGCCGGAGCCATCGAGCTTGGTCATAATTATACCGCTCAGGTTGACCGCCTGCTGAAACTCCCGAGCCTGGTTAAGAGCGTTACTGCCGGTAGTCGCATCAACTACCAGCAGCGTTTCATGGGGTGATTCCGGATCCAGTTTCCCAAGGCTACGTCCAATTTTTGACAACTCCTGCATTAAATTATGCTTGGTATGTAATCTGCCGGCCGTGTCACAAATCAGAAATTCTATATTTTTACTGGTGGCGCTTTGGTAAGCATCGAAGCAGAGCGCTGCGGGATCCGCCTTATAGTCTCCTTTTATCATTTCGATCTCCAGCCTGTCTGACCAAACGCCTAGCTGTTCTATGGCTGCCGCACGGAAAGTATCAGCGGCTGCCAGCATAAGGGTGTGTCCGCGTTGCTTGAAATAGTTGGCAAGTTTGGCGGTGGTAGTCGTCTTGCCGGTACCATTCACTCCTACTATCAGGATTACTTTGGGAGTAGCTGCCAACGGCTGAATCCTGGCTGCAGCTACCGGCAACACCGCTCTGATTTCACGCTTGGCTACCTGAGCAACAGTGTCTGCAGTGATCTTCTGATCGAGCGATTGTAACTCATCGATGATCTTCATGGTCATCGGAATCCCAAGATCAGCACGTACCAGCGACTCCTCCAGCTCCTCCCAGTCAACGGGCCGACCGGAAAACTTTTCTACGATGGATTGAAATATGCGCATTAATGAATAGCCATTGAGGTGTGCTTATTCTGTCGGCTGCGGGTCACGCAATGGTCTGTTTAGGTCCTGCTTGGCCCGATCCAGAACCCCATTGACAAAGCGGCCGGAGTCTTCACAGCCAAAGCGTTTGGCAATTTCTATCGCTTCGTTGATTGCCACTACGGGCGGTACGTCATTGCGGTGGTGCATTTCGTAAAGCGCCAGTCGCAAGATATTGCGATCGACTGAAGCTATTCTGGCGATGCTGTAGTTGGCAGTATATTTAATGATCATCTGATCGAGTTCAGGCCGGATATTCTGTACTCTGGTTGCCAACTCAGTAGCTGCGCTCCTGATATCGGATCGAGGCTCACCACCCTCTGCCCCTATCAAATGCCAAAGCCGGTGCAATTGCTGCTCGTCTTCCGGCAGTGCCGAAACTTCTGAGCTATACAGCAACTTGACTGCCTGCTCGCGGATTTCGCGACGCTTACCCATTGGGTTTTCCTGCTGTCGCCTTGAATGTCTCGAACAATTCAACCATTTCCACTGCTGCGACCGCTGCTTCTGCACCGCGGTTTCGTTCCTGCTCCAAACAGCGCAAGCGTGCCTGCTCCTCGGTATCCACCAGCAAAACCTCATGGATAATCGGCTTGGAATATTCCAGGCTGATGCGCATCAAAGCATCAGATATTGCCCCGCCAATTAAATCGGCATGGGCAGTGTGTCCCCTGATTATTACTCCTAAAGCCAGTACGGCCAGTACCTGGCTGTCACGTGCAACATGCTGGACAACAACTGGAATCTCGAAAGCGCCCGGTACCTGATGCAGAATGACATGCGAGTTGGGCGAGAGAGCATCAAACTCGCGTGCTGCGAAGTCTACCAATCCCTGAACATAGCTTGGGTTGTAAGAGCTGGCCACTATCGCATAAGTACGCTTGGCTCCTACTTTACGGGGACGGGGTCTTACAAAATTCGACATATACAGATTACTTGCAGTTTGGGTTTGGCCGGGCGGTTACTTTTTGACTTTAGAATCCAGCTTGCGATAGAGAGTGGCCATACTAATGCCCAGTGAACTGGCTGTTTTTTCTCTGGATCCTTGATGGAATTCGAGTGTTGCGTCGATGAATTTTCGCTCTTGAGACCTGGTGAACTCATCCAGCGTAACTCCTACCGGTAACTCCATGCCACTATCGGCATAGTTGTCAGCGCTTACATTATTAAATACCGCAGGTGGCAGATCCTCAGGCTTGATGGTGCTGTCTTCAAACAACGCGCAAGCTCGCTCAAACGCATTTTCCAACTCCCGCACATTACCGGGCCAATGATAGCTGGACAGAGCAGCAAGCGTTTCGGTAGTCAGTTTCGGAACCTCCTCGACCCCAATTTGCTCTGAATATTTTTTTAAGAAATGATTGGCCAGTAGCGGAATGTCTTCAAGGCGCTCACGCAGTGGCGGCATCTCGATCGGGATAACCGCCAGCCGGTAATACAAATCTTCACGAAACTCGCCGCCACGGATCTTCTCTTCCAGCGACTCATTGGTTGCTGCTACAACCCTGACATTAACTGAGATACTTTTGTTGTCACCTACCCGCCTGATCTGACGTTCCTGCAAAACACGCAGCAACTTCGTTTGTAACTGTTGCTCCATCGAGTTGATTTCATCGAGAAAAATGGTGCCGTTCTGAGCTTCTTCAAATAACCCCATCTTGTCTTGCACAGCACCAGTAAAAGCCCCTTTTTTATGGCCGAAAAGCTCAGATTCCAGGAGGTTTTCCGGCAGGGCACTACAGTTGATAGCCACAAATGGCTGATGTTGTCGGTTAGAATTGAAGTGCAGTGCCCTGGCCACCAATTCCTTGCCGGTACCGGATTCACCCTGAATCAGGATGGTGCTCTCCGTATTCGCTACTTTGGCAATGAGGTTGTAGATGTTCTGCATCCCTTTGCTAGTGCCAATGATATTTTCAAATCGATACTTTTGGCGCAGCTCCTGCTTTAACGACCGGTTTTCATTAACTGTTGCCTGATGATCAAGAGCACGCTTGATGGTGAGTAGCAGTTCATCAATCTTAAACGGCTTGGTTATATAATCGTAGGCTCCTAGTTTCATTGCCTCTACGGCAGTTTCTACAGTGGCGTAACCGGTAATCATAATTACCGCAGCGTTGGGTAACTTCTCCTGGCAAACCTTTAATACATCGAAGCCATCCAATGATCCCATCCTGAGATCGGCGATGACCAGGTGCGGTGCAATCTCAGGAAGTTCAGCCAACAACTTGTCGGGGGAACTGAAAGGGAATGCCTCGTGACCTTCTTCAGTGGCCAAGGTGGAAATCACCTCTACCATAGCCGGCTCGTCGTCAACTATTGCTATTCTTGCCATGTCATTCTGAAAGTCGTACAGGGTAGTGCAAATTTCCCATATGAAAAGGTAGAAATTATCACGCTTAATTTATCTAGTTTGCTAGTTGAGTATTTCCCTCGAAGTCATAGTATAGAAGTATGAAACAGCCCATAAAATCACGCTTACTCGTTTGTTTAATAGTATCAAGCTATTCCCTGCTTCAAGTTTCTATTCTGCATGCTCAGGAGCAGCCAGAAACCGGGCAGGCTGAAGTTGAAGCTGCTGAAGATAATCCGGTTAGCCCCGAGTATCTCAAACTAATTACCGAATCAGCTAGTTTTTTTGAGCAGGAGAATTATGAACAGGCTCTGGAACGGCTTGATAAAGCGGATGCCATCCGCATGGAAACTTCTATAGCCTTAAATTTGAGGGGTGCCATCGCCACGGAGTCCGGCGAATTCGATCTTGCCAGATCGCTGTTCGTCAAAGCTCTTGAAAAAGATGAAGAGTATTTTGCCCCGCGATTTAATCTTGGTGAAATCCTGTTCCTGGAAAAGCAGTATAATGAAGCGCGGGCTCACTTCCAGGGCATGCTGCAGGACATGCCTGATAACGAACTGCTACAATTTAAGATATTTCTCACCTATCTGCTGCAGGATAAGATGGAAGAAGCCAAACAGGCCTTGGCACAGATTAAATTTCCCAGCGATACTCCATCTTATTATTTTGCCAATGCAGCATTAGATTTTTACAATAAAAAAGAGGAAGAGGCACGTAGCTGGATTGATTCTTCTAAAAGGATATTCGGTGAACAGTCCAACCACTTCTACATGCGTTCAATGGCAGATATCGGATTCATCAGTAAAGAAGAAATTATTAAATCCGGACAGGATAACGCGGTGGACCGTACGCCAGTCACCAACCCAACTGGAAGTGCTGCGCCCGAGGTAAGGGCTGCAAGTGGAGTCAACGCTCCCGATGGCAGTAATTGACACCAGCTAATCATTAGCAGGCGTTCAATCCATTAGTAGGTGCTTATCACAAAGCTTTTGCCTTCGTGGCTGACCCGAATAAAGCCATCTCCAATGGCACTTAGCAACACCTTGATGGCAGTACCCTTATAGGTTATGGGAATATAGTCTCCGGGTATGTATTCGCCGCCATTAATCACGGCAATCGGCGGGCTTCCTAGCAAAATACTAGAGATTCGAAAAGTGCCGGAAGGAAACTCGTCAATCACCAATTTTCTCTGCACCTGTTGGGGCTTATTTTTGCTCGGCGTGAATCCGATAGGCCAAAACGGGTTGCGTCCAGCCAAAGTCGAAGCAAATACGGATGGTGGGTCAGGCTTAATTCGCGAGGCATCCTGAGCGAACAAATTATTCCACGATAAGCAACTTACTGAAACAACACTGGCGATTAGAAGGATTTTCATTATTTGGGTATTTTATTGGTGAAATTGATCACCATGTCAGCCAACTGGAATTCGGGATTAGAGGTATTTCTGGTAATACTCAGCCTCTCGATACGGGAAAAGGGCTGCTCGTTCTCAATGGCAGCCATGAGATTACCAATGGTAAAGAAATCAGTCTGTGGCAACTGGATTTCCCAGCGCAGACTAACATAGTTAGACATTGCTTTCCCGCTGTGCCTGCGGCTGTCTAAATTACTAACGACCGTCCTTTCAATTCCCATGCGCTGGTAAAATGCCTTGATCATAGGTGGAAACCAGGCGATCGGAGTTCCCTCTTTAAAGTACTCTTCCGCGGCGATCAAATACTCCTGGGCAGCCTTACCCTCTTTTTCCAGCTTATTTGTGGCTGCTATTTTTCCTTTCGCAGCAAGCAGCTTGTCTTCCAATTCAGTAATTTCAGCTTCTACTGTTTCGAGGGTAGAATTGACCGGGCCCAGTAGAAAGTTAAAGTAGGAATAGATCAACAGCCCCAGGAACAGCACTCCTGCTATGATTTTTTGCAAGGTTTCTTTCGTCATAAAACTTAATCAGGGATTTTTTGGAGATAAGGTTATCGACAGGGTAAAGCTGGCGGACGGCACTGTCTCACCGTCGATATCAAAGGTGTTGCTTTCATCCTCAACTTGCGGCAAAGAAACCGTCACATTGAATCCAGCACCTTTCGTCGCATAGGCTTGCATCAATTTATCCTGTAAAAACACGCGCAGCTCATCAGCTGCCTGCCGGGGAGTGGCGCTGGCTATGACGCCGGACAACTTACAATTGAGCGTCCCCATGTTTTCGGTGCTACCATTGAGACTGCTCAAAGTCACATTGGGAGAAAGATTGTTAGTGATGACCGCGAGGAAGTAAGACCAGTAAAAGCGGTCAGTCATAATGGATTGCAAGCCTTGTGCTTCGGCCAGTACTTTATCAAGCTCCGCCTTGCGTGCTTCGGCCGCGAGCAGCTTGGGCTCGGTCTTGCTCCATTCCGACTTTAAATTAGATAATCGACTCTTCGCGGAGTTGGCACCATTGGCCTTTATTAAATAATAGCCGACAAGCCCCAAAGCTCCTAACAACACTGCCAATAGCACAATCTTAAACGGGTCACGCTGCCTTTCAATGGCTTGCATCTGCTTTTCCCGTAGTAAATTGACATTTACACTCATGATACCCGGTTACCGATAAAAATTAGCTGCTATTTAGTAGTTTCCCCTGATTAGGCTTAGCGCACTGCCAAAAGCGACGTTTAAGCTTCTGCTGTCAATCAATAAGTTATTCCTTTGCTTCTCGGTCAATGTCACATCACAGCTGCCAAATGGATCCCAGGCCTCACAGGGAAAGTTCATGTTATCACTTAATGCCTGTAATACCATTACTGCCCTGGAAGCAGCTCCGGAAACATATAGGATATCGACCGTACGATCGAGCTGTGCTTCGTAAAACCCGATCGAACTTAAGACTTCGCGGGAGATAAGTTGCAGCGACTTTTCGGCCATATCGGCCAATCCCCCGTCCCCCTGCTCGATGAGTAAGATAGCAGCTTCGCGATCGATCGCGCCATTCATCATCAGATCGTCCAATAATGTCTTACCACCATATTGGATGGTTCTGATCATTACAATTTCACCGTTAGCACCGCCCAGTACAGTGGAACTTCGATGCCCTATGTCCAGCAGGATGAATGGATCATTCTGAAAAATCTCCGGCCGGGCATACTCAAAAGCATTAAACAAACTGAGTGGTGCAACTTGCATTGCAGCCAAGGCCAGATGATTGCGCGAAAATGCCTCACGCACGGCATTGACCGTGTCGCGCGGCATGCCGCCGACCACATACTTCTGCAGTTTGGATTTGCCGCCACCATCACCTGCAACGTTCATCCCATTGACCGTGTCACAATCCAAGGCATAATCCTTTAATTCTTCATGCAATAGCTGGGCTGCATTAAATTTCAGCGCATTGCGCATGACTTCAACCGGAGTTGGTGCCTGCTCAACGACCCGCAGCACAATATCCTGGCTGGAAATACTGACTGCGTGGCTCTTAACCTTACCCCCAATTCCATCGACCAGTAATTTGAGGTGATGCTGCATCTCTTCCGGTTTCAAACCGCGGTCCCCCACCTCGCGCATGGCATACCCAGTCACAGCAACCCTGCCTGCTCCGAGGCGCTGAAGCCTGACAGCTTTCACCGTATGATATCCTAGATCGAACCCAATTGCCGAATTAACCGCTTTCGCCATTGCTCAGATATAAGCATAAACCACGCCTGTAGCGAAAGTATTGTTTTGCAGATAACATGCGATAAAATACAGTATGGACTCGCGTACAACTCATAAGATTGCTGCCTTTTATCAGTTTTCCGACTGCCATGACAGCAATAGCTTAGCCTCGGAACTTCGACAACTTGGCGAGCAGCATCAATTGCGCGGTACTATCATCCTTGCGCAAGAAGGCATTAATTCTACCGTTGCCGGGCTACCAGCAGACATTGACTGTCTGTTGGACTTCCTCAGGCAGGAGCAATTCTTTCCCGGGCTGGAGGTGAAAATCAGTTGGGCCGACTTTCAGCCGTTTCCAAGGTTCAAAGTTCGCTTGAAGCCGGAGATCGTTACCTTCCGCCAACCTACAGCGAATCCGGGACAAGGAGTAGGCACCTATGTAGAACCGGAAGATTGGAATGACCTGATCTCATCGCCAGATGTGATTACCATTGATACCCGTAACTCCTACGAGGTGGAAATCGGTAAATTCAATCAAGCCATTGATCCCCAAACAAATGATTTCACCAGCTTTGCCGACTATGTGCAAAAGCATAAAGCCCAACTGGACGGCAAGCGAGTCGCCATGTACTGCACTGGAGGAATCAGGTGCGAAAAAGCGACAGCATACCTTAAACAGCAAGGTATCAATGATGTTTCCCACCTCAAAGGTGGTATCCTCAACTACCTGGAAAAGGTACCACGCTCACAAAGTTTGTGGCAAGGCGACTGCTTCGTCTTTGATTACCGGGTAGCTGTCAACCATGACTTGCGACCTGCCGACTGGAAAATAAACCCGCAAACCGGTGACCCTGAGCCAATGCTGCCTGAAGAACGTGAAATCATTGCAAAACGACGTCGGACTGGCGAAATCTATCGCGACCAGCGTCACGAACAATAATTCCTCTAATTAAAAACGCTGAATATTCCAGTTTTTGAATTCTATGTATCAAATTGTTTGTCAGCAATTTACGGATATCCATACCGGCGAATTAAAATATAATTAAAAATAATCTTTGCAATAGGACAATAAAACAGGTATATGACTTGCATTAAACAATTGTTCTGGGGGGAACAGCAGCCCTTCGTGCCCATTCGGGCACGGGGGGCTGTCTTTTATTAGGAGTCTTGATATTAGCCTTCCACGATGATTGGTGACAAAAACAACAGCCCCCAACGACCTGCCGACTCATTGGGTGCCCGCACCGGCCTCACACTGCCAACCTGGATCACGATTTTTAGACTGCTGCTGATCCCGTTGTTTGTATTTCTGGCAATTCTTTATGGTCGGACGGTACAGCAAGGCAATGCAGTCGAAACTTGGCGCTATCTGGCGATAGTTGTCTTTGTGGTCGCCAGTGTCAGTGACTTCCTGGACGGTTATCTGGCACGCAAACTCAATCAGAAAAGCAGAATTGGTTCTATTCTTGATCCGATCGCCGATAAAGGTTTGATGCTGGCGGCGCTGGTGACACTTACCTTTTCGGGTTGGCATTACAATTTCCCGTTATGGTTTACGGTATTGGTGATTAGCCGCGATTTATTCATCCTGGCCGGCGTCGCGGTTTTGCACCTGCTGATTGGTAAGGTTCATATCCAGCCGACTCGTTTGGGCAAACTGGCTACCGCCATGTTGATGCCGGCACTGGCGTGGGTAATGTTGCAAATCAGTTACTCCAATATAGTTATCTTGATCTCAGGAGTGATTACCTTGCTTTCGGCCATCGATTACTTTTTAGTTGGAATTCGCCATTTACGCAAACATGGCCACGATGAAACAGCCAGACACTAATGCCACCAGAGCTCTCGCCCGCGTGGCAATCGCAGGTCGCCCGAATGTCGGCAAGTCAGCGCTCTTTAACTGCCTGGTCGGACGCAGAGTCTCGATTGTCCACGACCAGCCCGGGGTCACCCGCGACCGGCTTGCGGCAACTGCCACCACCCGCAATTTTACCTATGAATTGCTGGATACCGGCGGGATCGGCTCCCAGATTGACGATTCATTCGATGAGCAGGTACGTGCTGAAGCGGATATTGCAATCGCTGCAGCAGATTTGATCCTGTTTGTTGTCGATGCCAGGGCCGGCCTGACACCAGTCGATCTTGAGCTGGCAGCGCTACTGCGCAAATCGGGATGTCCGATCATAGTGATTGCCAATAAAATCGACCATGAAAAACATGAACCTCTTCTAGCAGAAATTTCCAGACTCGGATTCAAGCAGACAGTTGCAACCTCCGCCGCTCATGCGCGTGGAATTGGAGCCCTCAAAGATGTGATCGATCAGCACCTGCAATTACTCGACTCCGAGTGTAAACCAGAAGAAACTGAACAAACCGGCTATCTTGACACTCCTAAAATTGCGATTGTCGGGCGTCCTAACGTCGGCAAATCATCGCTTATCAATGCCTTACTGCGTGCCCGACGCACCATCGTAAGCGCCGTGTCAGGGACTACCCGTGATGCGGTGGATATTCCATTTCAAGCACGCAACAAAGATTACTTGCTCATAGATACTGCCGGTATCCGTGCCAAAGGACGCAACCGCAGTTCCGTTGAAGTTTTCTCCATGCTGCGGTCAGAAAGATCAATCAGGCGCGCTGATCTCTGTATTCTAGTGGTGGATGCTGCTGACGGCGTTACTGCTCAAGACAAAAAAATTGCAGGTCTGATACAACAGGCCAATAAACCGTGCATTGTGGCCGTTAATAAATGGGACCTGATCGCGGAAAACTACCCGGATAAGGAAGATAAGTTACTGCTAATCAAGCAACTACGGGCAGACCTTTTCTTTATCGATTACGCCCCATGTGTTTTTCTGTCAGCCCGCTCCGGCGAGTATGTGACACGCTTGTTTCGTGAGGTCGAAAATATTGCTGACGCCGCATCTACCAAACTACCCACTGCGACTCTCAACCTGCTGGTCCACGATACCCTGAGCGCCTCCCCGCCCCCGTTGGTCAAAGGCAAGCGCTTCAAAATTCTGTATTTAACCCAGTTAGCCGGCTCTGGCCCAATTCCAGCGCCTGCATTTATTGTATTCACCAATAATGCAGAGCTCGCTCCCCCCCAGTACATGAAATTCCTGGAACGCCAGATCCGCCTGCTCCATCCACTCACCGGACTACCGATCACTTTCGAGCTGCGCAGCAGGGAAAAACGCTACGCCCATAAAAAATAACGAAAAATAACTTGCTGTTTCAGTCGCGCTCCCCCATATTATTCAATTCAATATCGCGGGGTGGAGCAGTCTGGTAGCTCGTCAGGCTCATAACCTGAAGGCCCTGGGTTCAAATCCCAGCCCCGCAACCATTTTAACCTACTAAGGTTGAATAACTTGCGACCCTTCCTGCAAGACCCCAAAACACCACTTTTTCGGGGGTGTGCCCAGAATTCAGCCATGTGTGTGCCCTGTCACAGGACATGTAAACCAAAATGGAGGGTTTCTACGGACCCTAGCCCGGATCAATCACAAGCCATCTATCGTAGTGAGGCGCAGACCCCGATGTA
>CAZHRP010000008.1:0-29528 GCA_964535055.1 uncultured Chthoniobacteraceae bacterium | reverse complement strand
TACTTCCATCAGATCTGCGAACACGGCGGGTTTCTGGCTTTAGAGCGTGCCCATTTGCAGGTAACGGGTACTGATGCGACCAGGTATTTAAATGGTCAACTAACCAATGCGTTAGAAGACCTTGGTAGTGATGAAGCCCGCTATGCACTGGCGCTCGATGCCAAGGGGAAAATTTGCTGCGAGTTGTTTTTTTCTGCGATAGAGTCCGGCTACCAACTGGACTTGCCCGTGGCATTACGGTCAACGGCACTGGCACGCTTCGACCGTTACATCATAGCCGATGATGTGGAATTGCATGATGTCTCCGATCAGTTTCAGATCATTCATACTATCTATTGTAGCATTGAGCCTGATCAACTGCCGCCAGGAGTCCGGTTATTGAATGCCAACCGGTTGGGAGTTGTTGGTTTGGACTTGATCTTTGCGCCTGACCTCAGGGCTGAAGTGGTGGCGGCGTTGGAGGGGCAGGGGATAAAAGAAATGACAAGTCAGCTAGCTGACAACATTCGCATCGAACGTGGTATTGCCAAATGGGGCAGCGATTTTGATGACTCGTCACTACCGGGTGAAGCCGGTCTCGATCAGCGTGCGGTTAGTTTTTCCAAAGGCTGCTACATTGGCCAGGAAGTTGTTTCAAGGATGCGAAGTGTTGGTAGTCCCAGCAAAAAACTTTGCTTGCTGGCAGTTAAGGGCGAACAGCAGCCCAACTGGTCGGCGGGGTGGAAAATTTTCACCCGTGACAACTTGGCCAAGCCGGTCGGCGAAATTACCAGCACCGGATTCAGTTTTGCCTTGGACAAATCGGTTGCACTTGGTTATCTCAAGAGGGGTAACACAGATATAGGTTTGCAATGCCTGGTGCAATCGTCGCAAAGTGATGATCAGGTTACATCCGAAATTATTCCAACTATTGAGTAAATGAAGCAATTTTTAAATTTTTATTTCATCCTTTTTGTTGCGCTGGTCATCAGTGTCTGCAGTAGCTTTGCCCAGGAACTTGCAGTAATGGAGATTCGATTTGGTAAGGAAAAAGAACTGCGGCGGGTCGTGATTGACCTGTATGAAGAGTCAGCCCCTAAGACTGTAGAAAATTTCAAGAAACTAGCGCGCAAAGGTTTTTACAAAAATACCGAATTTCATCGGGTCTTCCCGGGTATTATGGTTCAGGGTGGCGATCCTTTAAGTCGTCGCAAGGATCGTAGCCAGACTGGAACCGGTGGACCGGGCTATACTTTGCCGGCCGAAATCCAACGCAAATTTAAAGCAGGCTCGATCGCCATGGGCAGGCTGGGTAACAAGGTCAATCCGGCCAAGGCCTCAAACGGCAGCCAATTTTTAATAACGCTGGAGGCCGATCAATCGCTGAATAACGAATACACCGTATTTGGTGAAGTCATCGAAGGCCTGGACGTGATCGATACGCTCAGCCGAAAGCCGGCCGACTCCAACAATTACCCGGTAGAAAAAATTCGTATCCGCAGGATTAAAATCGAGCAGCAGGCGGAACTGATGGCGGAAGTTCAGTAGCCTGTCGGCTGGCTGTAGCAGTAAATCAAGCCCCATAGATTTCATGACCTATTCCGAACTGGAAGAACTTTATCAGCTGCCATTTTTTGACTTAGTCGATCGGGCACGTTCCGAATATCGCAAGCACTGGAAAAGCAATGAAGTGCAACTGTGCACTTTGTTAAGCATCAAGACCGGCGGTTGCAGCGAGGATTGTTCGTACTGCTCCCAGAGTGCGCACTATGACACTGGCCTGGAACGGGATCATCTGATGGGTGTCGATGAGATCCTGCCGCATGCGCTCCGTGCCAAGGAGAATGGCTCTACCAGATTCTGTATGGGTGCAGCCTGGAAAGGGGTGCGCGAAGGTGATGGAAAATTTGAGAAGGTGCTGGAAACGATTCGTGAGGTCAGTAAGCTGGGGATGGAAGTTTGTGTGACTCTTGGCAATTTGAGTGACACCGAGGCGCAGAAGTTGAAGGAGGCCGGCGTCACTGCCTATAACCATAATATCGACACCTCACCGGAGTTCTACCCGCAGATCGTGTCCACCCATACTTTTGAAGACCGGCTGCAGACGATCCGCGCAGTGCAAGATGCGGACATGGCAGTTTGCTGTGGTGGGATTCTAGGGATGGGGGAAAGCATACGTGACCGCTTACGGATGCTGGAGGTGCTGGCTGGTTTTGATCCGCCGCCGGAGAGCGTACCGATCAACTGCCTGATGGCGATGCCGGGTACGCCACTTGAAGCTCAACAACCGGTCGATGTCTTTGACCTGATCCGAATGATTGCCGTAGCCAGACTGGCAGTACCTACCGCTAAGATTCGACTCTCCGCCGGGCGCACCAATTTTTCTACCGAAGCTCAGGCACTTGCCTTCTATGCCGGGGCCAATTCCATATTTTATGGGGAAAAGCTACTCACTGCCGATAACCCGGACACTGATTCTGACCTCGAGTTGCTACGCAAGCTTGATCTGGTGCCGCAGCCACCGCATGGCCAGGCTGCTTTATCAGTCTGAGACTGACTTGTCAAATGATGAAGTCCTTTCGCAAGGAACTATGGTTTGAAGTGCCTGCCAGGCGGCAATTTATCAACATCACGCCGGATGTTGAAAATTGCCTACAGGAAAGTGGAATCATCGAAGGATTGTGCCTGGTCAATGCTATGCATATTTCCGCAGCCGTTTTTATCAACGACAACGAAAGTGGGCTCCACCACGACTTCGAGGTCTGGCTGGAAAAACTGGCTCCCGAAAAGCCGCATTCCCAGTACCACCACAATGTCGGCGAGGACAATGCAGACGCGCACCTCAAACGCACTCTTATGGGTCGCGAAGTGGTGGTTGCTGTGACCGGTGGTCGTCTCGACTTTGGCCCGTGGGAACAAATCTTCTACGGCGAATTTGACGGTAAACGCCGTAAGCGCGTGCTGGTCAAAATTATCGGCGAATGAGCGGCTGGTGTGGACGCGGTGCCCTAACCCGGATAGGCAAATGGGGGTTGGAAGTTGGAATGGGGTTAGGGGGAATACGGTCACATTTGCGATTGCGATTAGGATTACGATTAGGAGTGGGTCAGTACATACGGCGCATGTTGCTTGGGAGGATACCGAGTTCGGTACGATACTTTGCGACGGTGCGGCGAGCAATCGGGATGCCGCGTTCTTTCATGATGTCAACGATTTCCTTGTCGCTGCGCGGGGCGGTGGGATCTTCATTGCGAACCAGTTCGGCGAGTGCCTCCTTGACGCTGGTATTACTAACCTGTGAGCCGTCTTCCCGCTGGTAGCCGGGGGTGAAAAAGTACTTCATTTCAAAGACGCCCTGTGGAGTGGAGACGTACTTGCCAGAAATAGCCCGGCTGACAGTGGTTTCGTGGACCCCGACCGTCTCTGCGACTTGTGACATTGTCATCGGTCGCAAATGGGACGGACCGTATTCGAAGAACTCGAGTTGGCGATCGAGGATTTGCTTGGTAATGTTCCAGATTGTCTGTTGGCGCTGGTGGATACTCTTGATTAGGAACTTACCACTGCGGATTTTATCGCGCACGTACTCGCGTGAACCGTCGCCTTTACCCGCACTCGCCATTAGATCCTTATACATGTTACTGATGCGTAAGTGCGGGATCTGCTCGCCGTTGAGGATGATGGTATATTCCCCCTCGATTTTCTCGATACTAACGTCGGGGAGAACATAATTGTGCGGGTCGGCACTAAAGATCTGGCCAGGTTTGGGACTGAGGGTGGCAATAAACTGAGCGGCTCGCTGAACGTTATTAACTGTGGAATTCAGCTTGCGCGCAATTTCCGGGAAACGATGCCTGGCCAGTAAAGGCAGGTGATTTTCAACAATTCGCCATTCAAGCGATCCCTGTTTGCCAAGCCGTCGCAACTGAATCATGAGACACTCACTGAGATCCTGCGCGCCGACGCCAACCGGATGAAATGATTGGATGATGCTCAAGACGCGGATGATATCGCGTTCATAAATACCGGTACTGTGTGCCATTTCCTCAGGGCTCGAAGTTAAAAAGCCGTTGTCGTCAATATTACCGATAATTAACTCTGCTAGTTTGTGATCATTGCTGGATAAATCGGTGGAGCCCAACTGTGCCAACAGATGCTGCTGCAGCGTCTCATGGCCGACCTGTGATTCAAAGAAGTGCTGCCGGCGCTCTTCATCCTCATCAGAACGGGAAGTGTAGGCACTTGTCTGGGCCATATATTCGCGCCATTCGTCATCCAGTTTGCGCAACTCCTCGAACTCCTTATCAAAAGCTTCATCCTCGGCTGACTGATCTTTTTCTACTGTGGGCGGCTCTTCTTCCAGTACCGGGTTGCTTTCCAGTTCCTGCTGAACCATGGTACGCAGCTCGAGGACCGGAGCTTGCAGGATAGCCAGACTTTGCTGCAACTGCGGTGCCAGGGTTTGTTGCAGGGATAAGCTTTGAGTCTGTTGCATGCCAGCTGACATGATTAACTGTAATAGCTAATTAAGAAAAATAGCAATAAGGAATGATTCTTGCTGTTTATGTTGTTTAGTGAAGGAATCTACCGCAGCGAGTTGGTGGCTTGTCATTTGTTAAATCAATTGCGATAATAAAATAATGAGAGTGAAGCGATTGAGAGATTGGCTAACGGTGGTGTTTCTGGCGGGTATATGCTTAGCAGGTGGTTTGGTATCTGTTTCGGCTCAGGATTCATTGACTGCCAAAGAGCAGGCTTTGATTAAGCAGATTGCGGCGCAGCAGAAGCAGATCACAGATAATATGGCGAAGATGGAAGAAGCCATGAAAGCAATAGAAGCTGATTTAAATCAGGCGCGGATCTATTCACGTCGCGGGGGCGGGGGGGCAGGTCGATGAGTATCTTAAGAGTAGCTGACAGGCGCCTGTTTACCGGGTTAATTCTGGTGGCTTTAATTTTTGTCGGTACTGCGGTTGCGCAGGTTACCGAGGTCACAGCTGATGGGGTCACGGCCTCCGAGCAGGTTACGGAAGTAACTGCTGGTGGTGTTACGGCTCCGGCCCAGGCATCTGCTGCGACCTTGGAAGAGGTCTTGGCAACGAATAAGAAGATTTTGGAGCGTCAGGCAGAAATGCTAAAGCAGTTGGAAGCACTCAAAGAGCAGGCGCGGCAAACCAGGATCTTTTCCGCACGTTCCTAGCACCAGTTAGAATATCGCAGAGGTTGAAGACTAAGCCTGCTTCAGCTAAATTGTGGCATGTTCAGTAACAAAGAGATCACCAGTAAGTGTGCAGGGCCGGTTTTGCCGGCTGTCATACTGATGCTGCTTGGCTTGTCTGCGTGCCGTCCGCCACAACCACCGGAGCGGGAGCTTGAGCAAATTGTGGTAACCACGCCGACGCCTACTCCAGTTCCGGCAGCCACGCCGGAGCCACCGATGGTGTGGTATACACTCGACAGAATTTCCGTTACCACGGACGAGGGGGTAGTTGGGTATCCGGCCGGGACGATGGTGCGCTATATATCCGAAGGATTATTTTTTGTAGACGGCTACGAAGTAGAGATCAGTCCGCGGCAAGTCACCAGTAGTATCGACGTGTTAAACGAAGTCCTGTCGGCGCGTGCAGCCTCGCGCAGGATGCAGCAGCAACAGCACTTGCAACAGCAGCAATACCAGCAGCAGCAACCAATGAATCAGCAGCAGATGAACCAGCAAAACGTAGTGCCGCAAGCATTGCCAATGCAGCCTCAATCAGCTGGCGGTGCAGGATGGTTGTCGTCGAGCAGAGGCAGCACCGCAGGTCGAGGGTTGCCGGTGCTTTCGGCGGAACCGGTGCGGCAGCCAGCAGCAATTCCGCAACAGATGTTGGCTGAGGCGGGAGCAGGTTTAAACGCGAACCAAACTCAAGAGCCGGAGCAGGCTCCTCAAGCAGTCCCTCAGCAAAAAACAGAAGAGAAAAAAGAAACTGCCGAACGCCAGTACCGCAAAGGCGACTATAATTACACCGTGCGGGTTACCGGAGAAAGCGTCGAACAATGAAGCCAGCGGGTGCCGCTGTAGCCGGGCCGCCGACCTACTCTGTCTTAGGCGACCGCATTTGGCAGGGTTCCGGCATCGATGAGTTGATGCAGGATCTGGCCGATGCTCTCGGTGGTGATCATGCGGGTGAGACATTGATGTTGGGCGGCGGTCAGCCGGCCGCTATCCCGCAACTCCAACAGGTCTGGCGTGAGTCATTGGCGAAGCTACTTGAAAATCAACCGGAGCGTGTCGACCGAATGCTGGGGGTTTATGACCCGCAACAGGGTAATCCAGAGTTTTTACGGGTAATTGCCGAGTTGTTCAATGCTCGATTTGGTTGGGAAATCAGCAGCGAAAATGTAGCTATTACCAATGGGGGGCAGTCAGCATTTTTTTATTTATTCAACCTGCTCGGTGGGCCGGCTGCTAACGGGCAGCTACGGCGCATTGTCTTTCCCCTGATGCCGGAATACATCGGTTATGCTGAGCAGGGGTTTTATCCGGGTATGTTGACGGCTTGTCCGGCCCGGATTGAAAAACGCGAGCAAATGCTATTCAAGTACCATGTGGATTTTGATGCTCTGCCGGCGGGTCCTGAGATTGCTGCTTATTGTATCTCACGGCCGACCAATCCGACCGCCAATGTCATGAGTGACCGTGAAGTACAGAAATTGTATCAACTGGCTCGCGCTAACGGCAGCCTGTTGATGATTGATAATGCTTACGGCACCCCATTTCCGAATATTGTGTTTCGTGATGATGCCAATCCGTTTTGGGATGAAGGAGTGGTGCTGACCTACAGCTTATCAAAACTCGGGCTGCCGGGGACTCGCACTGGCATTGTGATTGCGCCGCCAGACATCATAAAGCTGATCTCGCGTATGACTTCAGTAGTCGGGTTGGCCAATGGCAATGTCGGGCAGGCTTTGACACTAGAATTGTTTCGCAATGGACATATTCTTGAGTTGTGTCGTGAATATGTGCGGCCGTTTTACCGGGAACGTCGTGATCGGGCTTTACAAATATTCCGTGATGCTTTTCGTGACTTGCCATTACACATACATGAGGCGGATGGTGCGTTGTTCCTGTGGCTGTGGATCGAGGATTTGCCAGTAACCTCACGCGAACTGTACCATAAGTTAAAGCAAGCTGGGGTGCTGGTCGTGCCGGGATGTTATTTTTCGCATAGCCTGCCGGAGCCATGGTTGCACCCTGACCAGTGCTTACGGATCAACCACTCACACGATATTACACGGCTGCCTGAAGCTGCTACCCGGATGGCGGAAGTGGTGAGGAATCTGTAATGTTATCTATCCAGACTATTGCAGGAAGTATTGAGCAGAAACTAAGACGATGATCGACATCAAAAAAAAGCCGAAGATGGTGGAGCGGGCGCTGTTGGTTGCGGTTTACGAGCAGTCTGAGTCTGTCGAGGAAAGCGAGAGTCTGCTGGCCGAGTTGGAATCGCTGGTTGGGACTCTTGGTGTGCCGGTCATTGATAAGCTGGTGGTAAAGGTGCCACGGATACAACCTCGATTGGTGGTGGGATCCGGCAAGGCGGAAGAGATCATGGAGTTAATCGAGGTGCAAGCGATCGATGTCCTGATCTTTGATAATGCGTTGACTCCGGCCCAGCAGCGAAACTGGGAAGAATTCTCGAAGATTTGCGTCATTGATCGGCAGGAAGTGATCATTGATATTTTTGCGCAGCGGGCTCACACCAGGGAGGCGCGGCTGCAGGTGGATCTGGCGCGCATGGAGTACTCGCTGCCACGCTTGAAACGGGCGTGGACCCACCTTGACCGGCAGGCCGGAGGTATCGGTGCGCGTGGTGAAGGTGAGCGACAGATCGAGACTGATCGCAGGTTGGTGCGCAAGCGGATTGATAAATTGAAATCTGAGATTGCGCATGTGCGTGCCAACCGTGCCACGCAGCGCAAACGGCGCGAGCGCATCCCGATCCCGCGCGCAGCGATTGTCGGTTACACTAATGCCGGCAAGTCATCATTGCTACGGAAGATGACTGACGCTGACGTCCTGGTTGAAGATAAGCTGTTTGCGACGCTCGATACGACCACCCGGAAAATTATACTGCCGAGCGGACAGAAGTTGTTGCTGACCGATACTGTCGGATTTGTGCGCAACCTGCCGCATGATCTGGTAGATGCCTTTAAGGCCACCCTGGAAGAAGCTACGCTGGCTGATTTTCTGATTCATGTAGTAGATGCCTCCCACCCGGATGCGATCGAGTTACATGATACTACGTTAAAAGTGCTCGATGAACTGGAGGCAGAGCGTTCCAATATTCTGACTGTTTTTAATAAGATGGATGCAGTGTGCGACCGGTCAACTATAGCCGTCTTGCGGCGGCAATTTCCTACCGCAGTATTTGTTTCGGTTCATGATGGTGCCGGGCTAAACCAGTTAGTCGAAGCAATGACGGCAAGAGTGGCCGATCGTGTTGATCAGATGGAACTGGTCATCCCGCATAGCCGTCATGATGTGCTTGCGCGGTTGCACCGAGACGGTCGGGTTGTCGAACAGAGCTATCAGGACGATGCTATTCATGTGACTGCAGTAGCGCCGGTGAAACTTGCTGCACAGCTGGCTGAGTTTCGCAATGGTGTCAATGGCCACGAACAAGGTTGAGTAGAGGTGAGTATCTGCTAATGTCTGCAGATGCTCTTACCGACTCAACCAACTGCACTAATAATGATTATGCTCCTGGTGCTGGGCTTCTCAACGACTGAAGGATTGGCCAATAATAGCTTTTTTGGCACTATTGAGTCGGCCCGAATACTGCATGACCGTGGTGTCAACGGCGATAAGCAGGCGGTCATTGATTGCATAACACAGTTGCAAGAATTACTGGCAAATGAGCCGGAAAATTATCTGGCAAAGGTTTATCTGGGCAGTGCCTATACGTTGCGGAGCCGGGATGTTTTTCCCGGTCCGAAGAAGTTGAACTTGCTGAACGAAGGTGGCCGGTTGATGGATGAAGCGGTGGCAGCCGCACCGGATAATATCAGGGTGCGCCTGGTTCGAGCCGTGAATTATTATAAATTACCTGCTATTTTTGGCAAACGGGAGCTGGCCCGTAGCGAGCTGATCAAGTTGGCCGAGTCGATCGATGGCATGCAGCATGACCTGGATTTGATCGAAATTCAGGGTATCTACTATTTTGGTGGCCTGGCACTGGCTGACCAGAAGCGCCGTGCTGCGGCCAGGCAATTATGGGCTGAGGCTATTGAACTGCAGCCAGATTCCACTCTTGGCGAGAAGCTATCGCAGAAACTCAAGCAGTGAGTTGCAGGAGCTAATAATGTCCTTGGCAATTGCTGTTCCGCAAGATGCATAAATTGTGGTAGTAGTCTGGCATGCGGAATGATTTAGAGTGCACTTTGTTTGATGAAGATGTGATCTTGTCGCGGCTGGATCAATTGGCAGCTACTATTACTGATGATTACCGCGGCAAGCCACTTACTGTGTTGGCCATCCTGCATGGTAGCCTGGTCTTTATGGCTGATTTGCTCAGGCGTATTCCACTGCCTTTGCAGTTGAGTTGCGTGCAGGCGGCGAGTTATGGCAATGCGACGGTTTCCAGTGGGGTTGTCCAGCTTGGTCAACTTGAGCGTGAATTACTGGATGGACGTCACGTGCTGTTGCTTGATGATATTTTGGACAGTGGTTTGACACTAGCTTCGGTTATTGAGGCAGTGACCAACAAGGCTGAGCCTGCCTCGGTCAGGGCGTGCGTGTTATTAGCAAAGCGCAAATTACGGGAGCAGGAAGTCTCGGCGGATTACATTGCGTTTGAAATTGGCGATGAGTTTGTGGTTGGTTACGGCTTGGACTATGGTGGGCATTACCGCAATCTGCCATGCATAGGGATTCTCAAGAATGAGGTGCTTGCCGCAGCGACTCTAGGTGAATAGAAATTTCTTCCATGAGCGGGAGCAAAAATGCATCTATTGGGTTCTGGCAGCGGGCTTGGCACAAATTGTGTTGGCTGGCAGGTATCCCGTTGCTGTTGGTGGCAGTAGCGATTGCCGGTAACCTGACATTCGACCAGTTGCCTAACGCGTTGCGTTGGCCGGCCAGGATCATTATCGCCGGCAGTTTGATTGCCGGGGTTATTCAACTGCCTCAGCATGTCAAGTTGCTGGCAATGTGGTTTGTTGACTGGTGGCAACCATTCTTTAACCGGATCGAGCGGGTTGCTCGCAGGTGGCGGATGCTGGTGCTGGTGCCCGAGGGACTGATTGCGATTATTCTGGCGGCGTACGGGGTGATACACTTCGGGCAGGTTGCAGTGGAGATGTCGCATGCATCGCTGCGGGTCGACGAACTTGGCTCAGTCGAAGGCTACACAGCCAAGGGTCCAGTGAAAGCGTTGACCAATTACTCGTTGGCCAAGAACCATGTCTTTTATAGTTTTGTTAATGCACTGACTCCGGGAGGCGACTCACTGCATCCGGCACGGGCGCGGATGTGGTCATTCATAGCAGTTGGTTTGTGTCTGGTAGTTGCCGCTTATGCGTTTGCACGCCAGCAATTGTATTTTTGCGGTGGCCTGGCGGTATTTTTGATAGGAACTAACACCCGATTGCTGGAGCAATTATTTGAGGCGCGCGGTTTCTCATTTATTGCACTGGCAGCTTTGGTTCAAGTGCTCGCGATGTGGCGTTGGCTGGAAGGCGGGCACGCCGCCAAGCTGGCTATTCTGGTTATTGCGGCGGTATTAGGCGTTTGGACGCTGCCGTATTACGTATTGTTTGGCGGGCTACTTTTATTAATACTGTTTATGTATCGCCCGTGCCGCAGTGTATTTGCGGCAGGAACTATCGCCGGGATTCTCATGCTGGTGATGTATGCGCCGATATTAGAAGGCGTACTCTCGGTGGCTGACAGCTACGAAGATGATTACGGAATCAAATTTCACGATATCCAGAACGTCTTTTACACCATGGCACTGGTCTTGCCGCGTGAATTGGTTGCGATCAATGGCACTAATTTTATGGCTGCAATCATTGTGCTTTTACTGGCCTGCGTCATCGGTCCTCGGGCGTCGCAATCGATGCGGGCAACCTTGGCTATCAGCTCCGCACTGGTTTTGTTCTTTTTATGCTTCTGTCTCTACCTGCAGACGCCACCGCCTCGGACAGTCAGTTTTATCGGGCCCCCTGCTGCTGTTCTATTCGCCATGGCAGCAGGGCTGTTATTCCGGCCACCGCAAATGCTGGTGCTACGTTTGCCCTGCGCTCTGGTACTGGCTGCACTCCTGCTACCATTTGGACACAAAACCATCATTAATTACGATTTTGTACCGCGAGAGAATTGGCGGGATGGAGCCCGTATCATAGCGGCATTACAACCGGGTGGTGGCACTGTACTGGTCCACGGTGATGGTTATGGTAAGAGGATCGATGCGCATCTGGACGATAAGTTTGAAATTATCGAATTTGAGGGGCTGCCACCCTCTGCGACTGCGATCGCCTGCTTTGATGCCAGTTATAAACGTCAACACAAGCAAATCGATCTGTCTGAGTTAAGCGGATTCAATACTATGATCGAACTGCCGGTGAGCAGTGGAAAAAGGCAGGCGGTATTCATCAATGTGGTAGATGAGTTGGAGATAGTTAATGGTGATAATCCTGGTGTCATGCTGCCGGCAGAGAGCACCTCGCTGGCCGTAGTTATTGATGGCTTGCCGGTCGCTGATGTAATCGGGAAACTGCAAATTGGAAATAAAGAAGTCAGCGTCTTACCTAAGCTGTTCGCTGGCAACCTGGCTTACTTTGAGATCGAGCCAAGTCAAAATGCTCAATTCTTTGAGCTTGTTGCCCGAACGGATAAGTCTTCATCAGAGAACTTTGTGGTGAAGGCGTGGCAGCCAACTTTTGCTAACTGAATCGAATTTCTTTCGGCTGATGCTACCTCAAGAATTTTTGCCTGCCAGATTTAGAGCGGCTTGTGCGATTTGATCGATCGCGGTACCATCCAGTTGTCGGGCATGAGGGCTTCTGTTGTCGCTGAAGTTCCATGACGGCAAAATTTGTCCCTCTTTCCAGACCTGTGCGGTGGTGCTGTATGGGCCGACTTTGGCCGGGTCACTCCAGGTATGGATGCCGAGGGTATTCGGGTTGACGGCAGCAGCGATGTGCATCGGGCCGCTGTCGACACTGATGACTGCTCTGGCATGTCGCATCAACCAGATTGATTCCTGCAGTGAGGTAGCATTGAGCAAATTGGTAACCCCCTGATGCTGTGACAAGCCGGTGTCAGAGGCACAGCGGCCGACAATTACGGTTGGTAGTTTTTCTGATAAGGCGGTGAGTAATAAATCTAGCTGGTGTGGTTGTAGGCTTTTGCCTTGACCGCGGGAAAACGGGTGGACGATGAGGAATTCTTGCAAATCAAATCCTGCTGGCGGATTGCCATCCGGTAATTGGAACTCAGGCTGTGTCGGCAGTGATTGGTTGCATAGGTTGCTGCTTAATGACAGATAGCGTTCCACCGAGTGTTGGTTGGGAGTTGTTTCCACTACCCGGTTGTAAAACCAACGTGCCCCTTCGCGGGCATCATCCAAGCCGGCAAATATCCCGGGATTGGCGGCGCGCCCGATCAATGCGGTGCGCAGCAGCCCCTGATAATCCACCACCAAGTCAGCTTGTAAGTTGCTGCGATTGTTGTTCAGCCAGCCCGGGAATCGCCATAGCCCGGCAATGCCCCGGAACTGGCTACGGGGAAATTCGATGATCCGGTCAATATGCTGGTTGTCCTCGAGCAAGGGTGCCCATTCCGGGTTGACCAACCAGCTCAGGTGGGAGTCGGGCCAGCGGACTTTCAGCATTGCTACCGCCGGCAAGGCATGGATGACATCACCCATGCTACTGGGCTTGAGCACCAGAATCTGCTCAGGTTGCAGGCTATCCTGACCAGCGCTCGGCATATGCGCCAACTTGATTACTTTCCGACCGCCAAGCGGTCAGCCAGTCGTTCGGGCAATCCGGCATCCAGGATTTTCTTTTGGGCGGTGCCGATGTCGTAGGGTAGCCGACGCAAATCGATCTGTCCTTTGTTGGGTTCGAACAGGACATACGAAGCCCGCCAGTCACCATCACGCGGTTGGCCGACACTGCCGACATTGATGAAATATTTTTTACCGGTTTCGATTTGCAACCTGTCCAGGGGCAGGCTGAGTACTGAAGTCTCACGAATGTACAGGCGTGGGACATGGGTATGCCCGAAAAAGCAGACGTTGGTATGTTGGTAGGAAAAGCTGGCGGATGCGTCCAACTGATTAAAAACGTAGCCCCAGCGGTGCGGCGTATCGAGAGTGGCGTGGACAATAGTGAAATCGCGCACCTGGCGCACCATGCGCAAGTCTTTGAGCCAGCTTTTATCGCTTTCCGAGAGGCTGGATCTGGTCCAGGACAGTGCTTTTTCTGCAAGCGGGTTAAAAGAACTCAGGTCGTCGGTCATGATAGCTTGCTCATCGTGGTTGCCTTTGACGACCGGACAATCGAGTTCCTGAACTTTACGGACGCATTCCTGGGGGTTGGCATTATACCCTACCAGATCACCGAGGCAGACATAGTGCGTAGCGCCGGCATTTTCGGCATCCTCGAGTACAGCTTCGAGCGCTTCCAGATTAGCATGGATATCCCCAAATATGGCAAATAACATGGAGCTAGACTATTGCCTATTTGAATCGGGAATGGCAATCCTTTGTTGTTCCGGAATATCTAATTCCTGCTGCAACTCACGCAATAACGTGTGCATTGTAGGTTTGCGTTCATCCGGGAACTCGAGCCACAACCGGCGCAATAGCTGGTAGCTTTCGTGGCGGCGGTCAGGGCATTTCGCCAGCGAGTAGGCGGCAAACCTTTGTAAATATCCCGGTGCATGCTCAAATTCTGATGCCCGCAGAAAGTAATCGGCGGCTTCAGCATAATCCTCGTACTTGTCGCGCAGCAGGATTGCCATTCTTTCGTATAGCAGATAGCGATCCGGATTATTCTTAATTCCACGTTGTAAAAACTTCCGGCCCAGATCGAAGTAGGCCCGTTGGTTGCGCTGGCGGACAGCTGCTCTTGGTTCATTGGGGTCATCGTATGCGGCGACGCTGGCATTCCATGCCATGTGCCAGGCCGCCATGTCCCAGAAAAGCAGATTTCGTGGCTGCAGGGTTGTTATATTTTCGAAGAGGTAAGCCATCTGTCCCCACTGGGTTTGTTCCCATTGGGTATGTGCTTCTATGTAAAGAAAGTCGGCGACCAGTGAGCGGAATCCACTCAATGCTGCGATGAAGGAATTTTGTCCGATGCGTTCGCGCAATTCGAGGTCCAGGGTAGCACCCTGAAAGTGTGCTGCCTGGTAGGCGCGGGTGAGATCTTCTTCGAAAGGTACTCGCAGGGCCCCAAACGTTAATAATACCAAAGCAACTGGCAGCCACACACGAGTGTTCATTACAGCTCCTTTCGCGAGAACAGATAGTAGCCGAGCAGGAAGTAAATCACCACATACATGACCCCCAGGCCGAGCGTGCGCAGCATCAGCATGAGTTCGAGTTGGTTGCCGGCAACGATGTCGTCGACCAGATTAAATAACTGCAGATCCGGAAAGACCAGTGAGATCAAAGCGAGCATAATAGTTGTAAAAAATGATTCACCGGCACCACTGAGCCAGTATTCACGGGCTGTTGCTTGCAAATGGCCCACAAAATAAACCACTACCGAAATAATAACCGTGAATAAGCCACTGCTGGCGAAGGTCGACAAGAGTAGCGTTAATGAAGCAAGAATTGCTGCTTTCAAGTACACGATGACGGCACCCGGAATGAGGTTCCAATTGAATGCTGCAGCATGTACTTTTTGCTTTTCAGCTTCGATGACTTCTGCAGGTGCCCCTGCCAACTCCTGTTGCAGCTCGGCTAGGACTACCTGCTCGCGAATGAATAATACAATCAGGAATACCATGAACATGAAGGCGATGGCTATTGCCAGTAATGTCAGAGTACCCAGCAACTTGCCCAGCAGGTATTCGATCCGCGGGACCGGTTTGGCGAGAATCGTGTAAAGCGTGCGGTCCTCGATATCATTAGGGATCAGATAAGCGGTGGCGACTATTGCCAGAATCGACGAAAAAATCGACATTGCACCGAAGGCAACATCCTTGAGTACCTGAAATTCTTCCTGGAAGGAAAAGCGCAGCATGAAAGCTGAGTTTCCGATTACCAATAAGGCAAAGATTATCAGGAAATAAAAAACTTTCAGCCGGATTAATTCCGTCAAGGTGTTGTGGGCGATTGCGGTGGCCCGGTGCAGGCTGAAACTGCGATGCCTATGAACTTCTGGCTGGCTGTGATTCTTTTGCTCAGTCATGGCTGGGAGTAGACTTGGTGTCGCTGGCCGGGGGCGTGGTTTTGTTGTCGGCAGGTATCGAAGCGCCGGTAGCATCCAGGAACAGGCGCTCGAGGGTTGTCTTGGAATTTCTGGTTTCGATAATTTTGGCTCCACCCTCACTGGCTGTTTGTTTGATTGCCTCGAGTACCCGTGGGGTGGCGTGTTCGACGACTATTTCGGCCTGGTGCTCGATGGAAATCAAATCATTGAGTGGCCCTTCCCGCACCAGCTGACCACGCGAGAGGATGCCAACCCGGTCGCAGATTTCCTGAACCTGACCCAGTAAATGGGAGCATAGCAGGACGGTGATACCATCCTGCTTCAGGCGCAGGATCAGGTCACGGATTTCGCGGGAACCAACCGGATCGACACCGGCAGTCGGCTCGTCGAGGACGACCAGGCGTGGCTGCTGGATCAGAGCCTGAGCCAGGCCGATGCGCTGCAGCATGCCTTTGGAATAGCCACCCAGGCGACGCTCAGCGGCATTTTGCAAGCTGACCAATTCCAGCAGTTCGTGGGCTCTTTTTTTCAATGCGGAGCCTTTTAGTCCACAGATTTTACCAAAGAACAAAAGTGTTTCTTCACCGCTGAGGTATTTGTAGAAATATGGATTTTCGGGCAGGAAGCCTACCTGGTCACGACTACGCACCTCGCGGCTGTCGATTCCAAAGATAGTGGTGCGCCCGGCGCTTGGGGTTAGCAAGCCTAGCACCGCTTTCAAGGTGGTGCTTTTGCCGGAGCCATTTGGTCCGAGCAAACCGTAGACCTGCCCCTCGTCGACCGTGATCGACAAGTCCTTGACCGCGACCAGTTGTCGCCGTTTAAACGGGATTGGGAAAACTTTGGTCAGGTTTTCTACCGTGACTGCAGGATCTGCCATAGATTAAAAATTATCGTATGTCGCCGCCGATTGCAATCTGCCGGGTGTTAGTGGCGGATTTCAAAGCCACGTGGTATATCGTCGATTTCGATCTCCTGCCGCTCATGGCTGGTAATGTTTCCGGCCATTTCGCCGGCCATTATTGCGGCAACAAAATCATTAATTTCAGGGGCATCGCCACAAGCTACTAACTCGACTCTGCCATCCGGCAGATTGCGTACCCAGCCGCTTAGATCAAATCCGGTAGATTCACGTCTGACCGTGTAGCGAAAGCCTACGCCCTGGACGCGACCTTCAAAATATACTTGTGTTGCTTGCATGATATATGTGGATTTCGGGCTGGCGAGGAGTAGGATAAGGTTTTGATTATGTAATCATTGCTTGACGAGTGGCACAAGGCACTCTTGAGTTCAGCTTTTCTAATGGCCGCAAGCAACAGTAAATCTACAGGCAGCATGGGAATTATCCTGCTGACCGTGTTCATCAGTATGGTTGGCTTTGGCATTGTGATTCCGGTGTTGCCGCTGTATGCCGAACGCTATGGGGCCAGCGGGTTAGAAATTGGCTTGTTGGTTGCAACGTTTTCGGCCTGCCAGTTTTTCTTTGCGCCAGTGATCGGGCGCCTGTCGGACCGCTTTGGACGACGGCCGGTGCTACTGGTAAGCGTGTTGGGTGCGGCCGTGGGCTTCTTTATCATGGGTTGGGCGGTAGCTCTGTGGATGCTGTTTCTCGGGCGCCTGATCGATGGTATCTCCGGCGCAGATATCGGGACTGCCCAGGCGTACATGGCGGATATCACCTCACCGGAAGAACGCTCGAAATCGATGGGTATGATTGGCGCGGCGATTGGTGCGGGGTTTGTGTTTGGGCCGGCGATTGGAGGATTTATGGCTGGCATAGATCCGGCTGCCCCATTTTTTACGGCTGGAGTTTTGGCCCTGATCAATGCGTTACTGATCTGGTTGCGCTTGCCGGAAAGCTTGCATCATGAGACGCGCAACTCGGCTGCTGCAAACAAACCACTGAGTGAGCTGTTAAAGCATGTCCAGGGTGGGGTGTATGTACGGGTCGTGCTCAGTTATTTTTTGGCGATCTGCGGGTTTTCGGTCATGACCACGGTCTGGGCACTATTCCTGAAACATGTCTACGATTATGACGCGCAGAGTGCGGGCTACCTGTTTGCTTACATCGGTGTGATAGGTGTCATCATGCAAGGTGGGGTCTTGCGCCGGTTATTACAACGTGGCAGGGGCGAAAAAGTCATCGTACTGATTGGTTGCCTGATTCTGGCGGCCTCCACTGCGTGGTTGCCGGCAACGGCGAACTTAACAACGTTGCTATTGGCCAGTGCCGGGATTGCGATTGGCAATAGCCTGATTACCCCGGTGCTCAACGGGATGGCATCGCGGACGGTCGACGCTGCCTGGCAGGGTCGGGCGCTGGGTTTCCTGCAGTCAGGTGGTAGCCTTGGGCGCACGGTCGGGCCGCTGCTGGCCGGCTGGTTATTGAGCGTTGGTGCAACCGCGGGCACCGGCTATGCCTCGTGGGCATTGTATTCGAGCGCGGCCGTTGTGGTGCTGGCATTGCTGGTAGTGGCGACCTTGCCGGCGATCCGCGAGCCACAAAGCACGTCATCGACTTGATTTTCGGCTGGAATCAAGGACTTTGTGCGAATGCAAATACGATTGGGAAATTTTAGTGTAGTAGGAATGATCCTACCAATTCTGTTGTTGTCCGGATGTACCACTGGCAACTCAGAAGAGTCTGGTGCGTCGGCAGTCACAGCCACGGGCGAGGGAAGGACTGCTACAACCAAGCTAGTGCCAGCGATTCCTCCGGCTAGTCCGCTACGGCTACCCAAGTCGACAGTCTTTAAGGGCGAGAGTAAGTTCCAGCAATTGGTCGCACGAGCGGAACGCGAAAACTGGCGCAAGCTGCCGCTCGGTACTCGCACGGCAACTGTCGGCAAGGCATTGCTGGGTACACCCTATGTCAATTATACCCTGGAAATCGATGACCACATCGAGGCTCCTTCGGTGAATATGAATGGCTTGGATTGCTGGACATTCTATGAGATTGCACTGGGCTTTGCGCGAATGCTGCGGGTGAAGGATGGTGGCTATCAGCCTGAGGATTTATTACACATGATCGAGGTCGAGCGCTATCGCAACGGGCGCTGCGATGGTGACTACCTGTCGAGGATGCACTTCCTCGAGGAAGTCTTCTACGACAATGAAAAGCGCGGGCTGGCCACCAACCCGACGCGGGCATTGGGCGGGGTCCGCATCCAGCGTCAGATCCGCGAGATGAGCGTAGCCTGGAAAAGTTACCGCTATTTGAAAAAGAACCCGGAGTTGCGACCACGGATGGCACGAATTGAAAATCAGGTCAGTGCCCTGCCGGTCTACCATATCCCCAAGTCGCGGGTGGCAGCGATCGAGCCGCAACTCAAAACCGGCGACATTATTGCCATTTCATCCACCTGGCATGGCAGCTACACCTCGCATGTTGGGCTGGCTTACCGGGACAGCAAAGGTGTGCTGCGTTTTATGCACGCCACCTCCGAGCGCGACAAAGGTCGTAAGGTCATCCTTGATCGCCGGCTCAAGGATTACCTCTACGAGCGCAGCCACCGCGCCGGTATTATTGTCTGCCGCCCACTGGAAATCCCAATGAAGCCGGCCAGATTAACGGCAACTCAGACAGCCGTCGGCCTGGCTGGTCTAAAATTCCCTCAATAACCGGTATCCCGTATGCTCAATCGAGCGGCCTGAATCGAAGTATTCCGGGCTTGCGCAGGGCGTCGAACTCAATTACACGTACTCGCAATGACGAAGGTATTTCTGAGTGTATTAATCCTGGCTGGTGTGGTCTGTGGCAGTTCCTGCTACCGTCATGACGCCAGCAATTCGATGTATTTCTTCAGCCATCATCTGCCTAAAAAGAAAAAGTACGAGCAGAAGGCGCATTACAAGGAAATGCTCAAGCAGGACAAGCAGAGTGAGCCCGAGCGGGCCAAAGCGGCAGAGCCCAAGACGTTTTTTCCCGAAAACGACATTTAATGATATCGATTGCTGCCTGGCTGTAGGCGGTTATATTCTGGTATATAATGAAATTAGTAATTCACCAGCGGACACGCTACTGTCAGTCGTTGCGGTGGCTACCAATATTGTGTTTAACCGCGATCTTTTGGAATTCATCTGCGGTGGCTGCGCCGCGTAGCACTATTGATGTCAGCAAGTTCCCGGCAGCTGTGCATGAGGATGTCATCATCCCGGTGCCGAGTGAAATCTTTGCTGTGCTTGATAAGTTGGGCTCGCCTGATTGGAACGGCTTGCTGCCCAAGGAATTTCCCGGGGTGGGACAAGAGCGTGACCGGATTGCGCTGCGTCTCGGTGGCATCATAGCTGACGGCTTTATTGCGGTGCAGGCCGGAAATTCGGAAAAAGTCAAAGAGGTAGGGCGCGAGGTACTCAAACTGTCGGGAGCGATCGGAGTACGGGACGCGGTAATCTCGCGCAGCAGCAGGATCATGGAGGCGGCGGAAGAAAAGAATTGGATCAAGGCCAAGCGCGAATTGGATGGTGCCATGCAGGATGTCAAACAGGCAATGGTCGAACTGAATGATGAGGAGCTGGCGCAGCTGGTAAGTCTTGGTGGCTGGCTGCGAGGCACCCAGGCTTTGACAACGGTGGTGGGTGATGACTACCGGCCGGAGACTGCAGAGTTGCTGCATCAGCCGGCACTGCTGGACTATTTTGCGCGACGGATTAATGCTATGTCACCCGACCGCAAAGGCAGTGAGCTATTGACCCAAATCAGTTCACAGTTGGCCAAGATACGGCCGCTGATTGATGTCGGAGATGGCCGCAATATTAATGCGGATTCTGTGAAACAAATTAATGTGATGACGACCAGTATGGTCGATAGTATCCAGGCCCCCGAGGCATAATACAGTGATCGCCCCCGCTATCAATTATCGCAAAACAATAAAGACCCTACTGCTGGCATTGCTGGTTATGGCAGGTCACTCTGTACCTGTTGGCGCTACTGTTGATGACGCGCTGTCATTCGCCTATGAGGCGGCAGCGCCGTATGTGGCAGAGGGATTTCTGGTGCGTGAGGAGGCCTGGGCTGGTGACCTTGGTCAGGGTGAAGAAAAGGGGATTGCCCAGCAACTTTTTAAAGGTAACGAGTATTGGTTTTGGCTGGCGACCGACCAGGACGGCGCAGAGGTCTCTGTGCATGCTTATGACTCCAAAGGTGAGCTGGTAGAGGTCGAGAGCTGGCAGAAAAGCCGATTTGCGGCAACCAGAATTATTCCCAAAGCTACCGGAACCTATTACCTGCTGGTAACAGTCACTAAAGCATCCGACGACGGGGCACATTGGGCGATGGTATACGGTTTCCGTTAAGCATCCGGTCGAGCCCGGTAGATTAGATCAATGACGCAAACTCTCGAATTTCAAAGCGCTCGCGAATTGCATGAGATCCACGCCAATGATCCGGCGTTGTTGCGCTTGGCAGAAGATGCACTGGCAGTCAAATTGACGGCCCGTGATGGCTGGTTGCGGATCGAAGGTGGTGACGAGAACGTTGCGAAAGCTGTGCGCTTGTTCCGGCAGCTTGGTGACTTGCATGAAGCGCAGAATGCAGTCGCGCCGCTGGATTTTCGCCAGGCCATCCGGGCGGTGACGGAAGACGGCGAGGATGATTTGGGTGAGTTGCGCAAAGCGGCGATCCGATTGGGTACCAAGAGGCAGCCAGTGATGCCGCGCAATAGCGCTCAACGCGATTATACTGAATTGATTCGCCGGCATGATATGGTATTTGGAGTCGGGCCAGCCGGCACCGGTAAAACCTATCTGGCGATGGCGATGGCTGTCGAAGCATTGCGAGACCAACGGGTCAATCGAATTATTTTGACCCGGCCGGCGGTCGAGGCTGGTGAGGCGTTGGGCTTTTTGCCCGGTGACCTGCATGAAAAGATTTTTCCGTATCTGAGACCATTGTACGATGCGCTTTACGACATGATGGAAGCTGCTGAGGTGCAGCGTTACATCGACAAAGGCGTGGTTGAGATCGCCCCGCTGGCTTACATGCGTGGACGAACCTTGAATCATGCCTTCATTATTTTGGATGAAGCGCAAAATACTACTACCGAGCAAATGCTGATGTTTTTGACGCGGATGGGTGATGACAGCAAATGCGTAGTGACTGGCGATGTGACGCAAATTGACTTGCCGCACAGCAAGCGCTCGGGTCTGATAGAAGCCCTGCAGATACTGGCAGGGGTCAGTGGCATTGGTATCCTGGAATTTGGCGAACGCGATGTGATCAGGCATGAATTGGTTCAGGCAATTATCAAAGCTTATGGAGAAAGTCGCCGATCAGTAGATGACAAACCACTTAATTGAGACGACACTAGTAATCAACGGGGGCAATACCAATGATTCGATTTTTTGATAGACAGAGACTGATTAAAAAAGGTCTGGCTTGTAATAAGACACGCCGTAAGCAGTCGCGCAGTACATTTTTCGACCGCATTGAAAACGGTTGGCTGCCGCGAATCCTGATTTTGTTTGGCTTTATGGCCGGGCTCGGGGCATTGATTTTTTCTACGGAGCAATCGGAGCCGGTTAAGAGCGTCCTGATAAGCGGACTGATCCTGGGTACAGCAGTCGTTCAGATGTGGCTTGGCCACGGGGCTGGATTTTCCTGCAACTCCAAGGTATTGCTGGTATTTGGGGTGTTATTACTGCATTTGATGCTGTTACGGCTACCGCTAGAGATCGCTGAGTCGGGTGCGATGTCGCAGCAATTTGCCTATCTGATGTTGCCCTTAGGTTTTGCGCCACTGGTGCTGAGTGTTCTCATGGGGCGCAACTACGGACTCTTTGCGGCGGTGTTTGGCAGTTTGTGGGGGTCATTATTATTGAGTGATATGGACCCTGTGTTTGTAGTCATGAGCCTGATTTGCGGATTTATTGCAGTGTTTGTGACGCTGCAGGTTAGGCGTCGTAGCAGATTGGTAAGAGCCGGTGTGTATATCGGTGTAGCGACCTGGGTGTTGGCATTAACCTTTGGGATGATCGGCCCATTTAGTTGGCCACTAGCTGAGACCGACTGGCAGGCAGTTGGTCTGCAGAGTCTGGTTGCCATTGGCATCGGCGTAGCCACCGCAATACTGGTCAGCGGCATTCTTCCAATGCTGGAGAGTTTATTTGGCATAACTACAGACATTAGCTGGCTGGAAATGGCGGATCTCAACCATGAGTTGCTCAAGCGCATGACCATCGAGGCTCCGGGCACATACCATCATAGCCTGGTGGTAGCCAACCTGGCAGAATCGGCTGCCGAAGAAGTAGGTGCCAACCCGACGATCTGCAGGGTCAGCGCGTACTTCCATGATGTAGGTAAGCTGGTCAAGCCGGGCTATTTTACAGAAAATATGCCGTCCAGCCAGAATCCGCACGACGACCTGGCACCGACCATGAGTGCCTTGATCATCATTGCACACGTGAAGGAGGGAGTCGATCTGGCGCTCAAGCACAAGCTGAATCAGGAGATTGTTGATGCCATCCAGCAGCACCATGGCACCAGTCTGGTCAGCTTCTTTTATAACCGCGCGATCCAGCAGCAAAAGGATGCCAAACTGGGTGGCAAGATCATGAATTTGCGCGATGAAGACATTCCGGAAGTCAGCCAGGAAAGTTTCCGCTACCCGGGGCCAAGGCCACAGACCAAAGAGGCAGCTATTCTGAGTCTGGCAGATTCGGTGGAAAGTGCCTCGCGTTCACTGGCCAAGCCGAGCCCGCAGAAACTGGAACAGCTGATCAGCGACATCATCCAAAGCCGGCTGGTAGATGGCCAGTTGGATGACTGTGATTTGACAATGCGAGACTTGAAGGCGATTGGCGCTAAATTCCTGTTTACGTTGCGCAGCATGATGCATAGCCGCATTGCTTATCCTAAAGAAGATGAGGAAGCAGAATCTGAGGTGCCCGAAGAAGCCGGCGAGGTTACCCCTGCCAGCGCGCCGCCCATATCTGCCGCCTGATGCAACCGAGTCTGCCGTTGGCGGTAACTTCTGATTGTCATCAGAGTAGCTCCCGTTAGTATCGCGCGATATGTTAATCAATGTAGATGATGTGAGAATTAAAGCGCTGCGGCCGCTATTGCCACCGGCTATCCTGCTCGAAGAGCTGCCGGTTACCGAACAAGTTTCCCAGCTGGTTGCCGACAGCCGGAGCACCTTGCAATCGATCATGCATGGCAACGACCGGCGACTGGGGGTAATCGTCGGGCCATGCTCGATTCATGATCCGGAGGCAGCAGTAGATTATGCGCAGCACTTGAAGGTATTGGCAGACCGTTTCAGTGATGAGTTATTTTTATTGATGAGGGTGTATTTTGAGAAGCCCAGGACCACAGTGGGTTGGAAAGGCCTGATCAATGATCCTTACCTAGATAACAGCTTCCAGATCAACCATGGCCTGCGCACTGCCCGTGGACTGCTGCTGAAAATTAACCAGATCGGGCTACCGTGTGCCACTGAGTTCCTTGACACAATTATCCCGCAATTTATAGCCGACCTGGTCTCGTGGGCAGCAATAGGTGCACGCACCAGCGAGAGCCAGATCCATCGTGAATTAAGTTCAGGGTTATCGATGCCGGTAGGGTTTAAGAATGGTACCGGGGGCAATGTGCAGTTGGCTGTTGATGCCTTGCGTTCGTGCCGATCGCCGCATTGGTTTCCGTCAGTCACCAAGCAGGGAGTAGCAGCGATTTTTCAAACAACCGGCAATGACGGCTGCCATATTATTCTGCGCGGTGGTTCGAGGACCGGTCCCAATTACTCTGCTGCAAGTGTCGCTGAAGCGGTCAAATTGCTACGCGAGGCGGACCAGCCGGAAGTATTGATGGTCGATTGCAGCCATGCCAACAGCGGTAAAAAACCGGCGATGCAGGTTGAGGTGGCCGCGAATGTTGCAGCTCAGATTGCTGACGGCAGTTGGAATGTTGGCGCCGTAATGCTCGAAAGTAACCTGGTCGAGGGACGACAGGACCTGGTCGTCGGCAATGACCTGGTCTACGGGCAGAGTGTCACCGACGCCTGCATGTCATTGGCAACTACGGAAGATGTGCTGGCCGGCCTGGCGCAGGCAGTCCGTCAACGTGGACAGGCGTAACACTAATCATGACAGAAGAACTGAAACAAAGAATCGGCCCGGCCTTAGCTAAAGTGAGTTCGGGCATTTACATAATAACTGCGCGTTTAGATGGTCAACCGGTCGGTATGCTGGCCAGTTTCATTGAGCAGGCTGGTTTTGAACCGCCGATGGTAACTGCGGCAATCGGCAAAGATCGAGCGGTACTCGATGCCATGCTCAACGACGGGCGTTTTGGAATCAATGTGATCGCCAAATCTGCAGCAAAAGTCATCAAGCCATTCTCAAGCCCGGATGTCAGCAGTCCTTTTGAAGGGATTGAATTAATAGACAACTCAGAAAGAACTCCCCAACTGGCTGAAGCAATGGCGTTCTTGCAGTGCCGCTACCAACAGCAGGTCGACGCCGGAGATCATGTAGTGGTGCTCGCAGAAGTGGTCGACGGCAATTTACAGGATGCTTCAGCAGAACCCATGATCCGGACGCGAGTCAACGGGTTTTCATACTAATCATAATGGCTCCAATCACTTGAATTGTGGAGCTTCGATTTGGCTGTGGAACAATTCCTTATTTAATGCCATTAAATATAACTTAAAGTACTCATTATCAATACTATAAGAAATTGTGAATAAGTTGTGTATAAGCTGGTGTTCCATGACGTTTTTTACTGCATTTTGAAGGACTTGCGGAAGATTGTGGAATGGGTTTCTATGAAGTGGTGAGTTTGCATGAAATCCAGCAAATTTTAGCGACCATTGGGGTGACACCATCGAAAGTTTTAGGGCAGAATTTTCTATTTGATCAGAATTTAGCAGCATCGATTACCCGGGCGCTGGGTGGTGGTACGGCAGCTGTGGTAGAAATCGGCCCCGGGCTTGGTGCATTGACCGGTTTATTGGAAGAGTCGCGGGCGGGAGTACTGGCGATCGAGTGGGACCGCAAACTGGCGGGCTATCTGCGAGATCGATTTGGAGATTCGGACAAGGTGGAGGTTGAGGTAGTGGATGCCGCCGGATATGACACGCGCTGTTTACATCCACGTGGAATTGAATATCTGCTTGGTAATTTGCCTTACAAGAGTTCGGCACCGATTCTGTTTCGTTTCTTGCAGGCTGCCTCACCGATCAGAGAAGCGGTGGTCATGTTGCAGCAAGAACTGGCGGAGCGTATAGCGGCTCGACCCGGTCAGGATAGTTATGGGTCTGCAGCCGTGGTTCTGCAACGGCGTTGGCACATCGAATTATTACGCAAAGTACCGCCAGCGGTTTTTTATCCGCGGCCGCGAGTTGATTCTGCATTGCTGAAATTTCAGCTTCGACCAAGCAGCGACTGTGAGCCCTGTGAGGCTGCAGAATTCGAGCGCTTGGTGCGGTTGGGGTTTTCGCAGCGGCGCAAGCAGTTAGGGAATTTGTTACCGGTTGGAGCGGCTGACTGGCGGCAACTTTGCGCACAGCTCGAAATCGATCATAAATGTCGGGCTGAAGATCTGGATGTTCTGAGCTGGGTGCGCCTGGTCAATCTGCTGAGTGGTTTCACTGGTCAATTGGCGCAAGCTCCGGAGCATGAGATTTTTGACGTAGTTGATGAGAATGACGAGGTGGTTGGCACGGCCACCCGCCAAGCTGTGCATGCCGAGCAGTTAAAGCATCGTTCGGTGCATATTCTGGTCGAGAATTCAGCGGGTGAGGTTTTTCTGCAAAAGCGATCCCAGTGGAAAGACGTGTGCCCGGGTAAGTGGGATAGCAGTGCGGCAGGACACCTTGATGCCGGCGAGACATACCGGCAAGCTGCGGCGCGTGAAGTTGTAGAAGAGCTTGGAGTTGAAGTGCCACTGGAAAGGGTTGGCCGGCTGGCAGCCAGTGAGCAAACCGGCTGGGAGTTTGTCGAGGTTTATAGTGGTATACACGAAGGCCCATTTCGATTGCCGCCTGCGGAGATCGAAGCGGGGGAGTTTTTTTGCCGGGAGCTGCTAGGAGAGTGGTTGCGAATGCGGCCGCAGGATTTTGCTCCCGGATTTATCGCCAGTTATGCTGTATGGCTGGAGGCGCAGCAGCGTAACTCCAGCTAATGGGTTGCCAACGATGGCGGGATGACAGATAGTATCATTTGCAACTAGAGTTTAGATTTATGGGTAAGACATTATTTCAGAAAGTTTGGGATGCTCACCGGGTAGCAACTTTGGCTAACGGCCAGACGCAGCTCTTCATCGGCACCCACATGATTCACGAGGTTACCAGTCCGCAAGCTTTTGGCATGCTGCGCGACCTGGGCTTGCGGGTCAAATTTCCGCAGCGAACATTTGCCACGGTCGATCACATCGTTCCGACCAACGAAACTACGGAACCGTATTCCGATCCGCTGGCACAGGCGATGATCGAAGAGTTGCGGCGTAATTGTGAAGAGTTTGGCATCCGCTTTTTTGATACTACATCCGGAATGCAGGGGATCGTGCACATTGTCGGGCCCGAACAGGGGATCACCCAACCGGGCACGACGATTGCGTGCGGGGATTCGCATACTTCGACGCATGGTGCTTTCGGTGCTGTTGCGTTTGGTATTGGTACCAGTCAGGTGCGTGACTTGCTGGCCACCCAGACTATGGCGCTGGCACCTTTGAAGGTACGGCGAATAAATGTCAATGGCAGGCTGGCACCGGGTGTTTATGCCAAGGATGTGATCCTGCATATCATTCGGGTGCTGGGTGTGAATGGCGGTACTGGTTTTGCTTATGAGTACGGGGGCGACGTGTTTGATGGTTTTTCGATGGAGCAGCGGATGACGGTTTGCAACATGTCGATCGAGGGTGGTGCGCGCGTTGGTTATGTGAACCCGGACGAGACGACCTTCGAATACTTGGAAGGCCGCCCGTATGCACCCAAAGGCGATGATTGGGACGCTGCAGTTGAGCGGTGGCGGCTGGTCGCTTCGGACGCGGATGCCGAGTACGACGATGTGGTTGACATTCGGGCAGAGGATATCGGGCCGACAGTGACCTGGGGGATCAATCCGGGGCAGGGAATTTTCATCGATGAAGACATTCCAAGCCCTGAGGACGGTCGCACGGAAAGCGAGCGAGCAGGAATTCTGGAGGCGCTGGAGCATATGAAGTTCGAAGGTGGCGAGCCGATCCGTGGCAAGAAAGTTGATGTGGCATTTCTGGGTTCCTGTACTAATGGTCGTTTGAGCGACCTGCAGGAAGTGGCCAAGTATCTGGCAGGGCGCAAGGTGGCGGACGGCATTATGGCAATTTGTGTGCCTGGTTCTCAAGGGGTGGCCAAAGTGGCTGAAGAGTTGGGTATCGACCGCGTGTTTAAGGATGCAGGATTCGAATGGCGTGGGGCTGGCTGTTCGATGTGTCTGGCAATGAACCCTGACAAGTTGATCGGTGATCAATTGTGTGCCAGTTCGAGCAACCGCAATTTCAAGGGCCGCCAGGGCAGCACTACCGGGCGAACAATATTGATGAGCCCATTGATGGTAGCGGCTGCGGCTGTGACCGGAGAAGTGAGTGATGCCCGGGAAGTTTTTGATATCGGTGCGGAGGTAGCGGCTTAAAGATTATGGCATTGGATAAAATAACAACAGTAGTAGGGCGTGGTGTACACGTTCCCGGTGACGATATTGATACCGACCGGATAATTCCGGCACGCTTCATGAAATGCGTTACGTTCGATGGACTTGGCGAATTTCTGTTCCATGATGTGCGGAAGCAGGAAGATGGTAGTGAAAAGCCGCATAATTTAAATGATCCACGGTTTGCTGACGCAACAATCTTGCTAAGCGGCAGTAATTTTGGCTGCGGCAGTTCGCGCGAACATGCCCCGCAAGCGATATACCGGGCCGGATTCCGGGCTGTCATCGCGGAAAGTTTTGCAGAAATCTTTTTCGGCAATTCGACCCAATTGGGGATGCCTTGTGTCAGTGCCTCACGAACTGACATTGCTGCGCTAGCCGAGCTAATCGAGGCAACACCTGCCACTGAACTATCGATTGACCTGGAGTCGCGGGAAATTCGAGCAGGCAGCCTGACATGTCCGCTTGAGATCAGAGATTCTGCCAGGCATGCACTACTGGCCGGCAAATGGGATCCGATTACCGAGTTAATCGATAACTCTACTGAGGTAGACGCAGTAGCAGCCCGCTTAGCCTACGTGTAGCGTCAGCAATGATCTGATTGAGCATTCAAGCAGTTACCAGGGTTGCGGTATACAAGTTATTGGAGTCGTTCCTGTCTACAGCAGCCAGTGAGCGTGGTTACGGTTGCGCAATAGCCCGAGGTTATTACCCATGAGCAACATCAAGTCAAATTTCCCGCAAGCTAGAGTCAATTGACTGGCAGTCAGAACATGAGCATTAGTGATTCCGCGTTGGCGACAGACTTTGATAGCCAGTGGTGAGCTATCAATAGCCATGACCGAGTGGCTGCGTGATTGCAGGTAAAGTGAGTGGCGGCCGGCACCACATCCGATGTCCAGTACCCGTCCGCTGACATTTCGCAGGGCGATGCGTTCCTGCGGATGCCAATCATTATAGTCGGCAAAATAGATGGCCGGGCCACTCGATGCGATAATAAAACCGTCATCGCGCTCAACGATTTCGACTGCCTCCTGACCGCAATAGTAATCAAAAATTGCAGCGCCATAGGCATCTTGCCGGTCCTGTTCGAGCGGTTGAGGCATGTGCTATGTAATAATCTGTGCGGGATTACCACCTGCCATGGTGTTGTCCGGCAGTGCCTTAATGATCACGGCACCGGCAGCCGCCAAAACATGACGACCGATAGACACGCCGGGCGCTACAAACACGCGGGCTGCCAGCCAACTATGATCGCCGATGCAGATGGGTTTGGTAATCAGGTCAAAGGAGTCTTTGCTGAAATCATGCGATCCGGTACACAGGAATGCCTGCTGAGAGATGCAGACATGAGAGCCGATAGTCACTGAAGCGAGGGACAAAATCGTTACTTCTTCTCCAATCCAGACATAATCACCGACGGTCAGGCGCCACGGGAAACTGATGTTGCAGCCCTGGCGGATGACAACACCTTCACCGATTGTAGCACCGAACAT
>CAZHRP010000007.1:28915-29548 GCA_964535055.1 uncultured Chthoniobacteraceae bacterium | reverse complement strand
TTAATCACAGTCACTAATCTAGCGGCTCAGCACGCCGGGAAAAGAAAATTTCCCGGCCGGCAGGTGACATTTGTTGCGCAGCCTGCCGGATCCTCTGTTAACTTTGCCAAGTATGCCAGAGCTGCCTGAAGTGGAAACAACCCTGCGCGGTATCCAGCCGCATGTGGAAGGGCGCAGAATCAAGTCGGTCAACGTTCGCGATCGACGCCTGCGCTGGCCGGTCTCCGACAACCTCGAATCGATTGTCGGGAAAACGCTCAGCCACATCCGCCGGCGTGCCAAGTACCTGATATTTGAGTTGCGTCCGGCAGGCTGTTTGCTGGTGCACCTTGGGATGTCAGGAAGCTTGCGGATCAATCAGCCAGCCGATGAATTGCGCAAGCATGACCACATCATTCTGGAATTTACCAGCGGCCAGCAACTGCGCTTCCATGACCCACGCCGCTTTGGTGTCTTTTTGTTCCTTAGCACAGCTGAGCTGCAACAGCATCCGTTGCTGGAAAAACTTGGCCCGGAACCGCTAAGCGATGATTTCACTGCTGCTTATCTGTATCACGCCTGTCGCCTGCGCAAGGCACCCATCAAGCAGGTCATTATGGATGCCAGGGTCGTTGTCGGGGTCGGCAATATTTA
>CAZHRP010000007.1:24918-28905 GCA_964535055.1 uncultured Chthoniobacteraceae bacterium | reverse complement strand
ATTCGACCTGGTATAGCAGCCCGTCGGCTATCGCAGCCGCGCCTCGCGCGCCTGCTCGAGGCAATCCGCAAAGTCCTTACACAATCAATCAAGCTCGGTGGCACTACCCTGCGCGACTTCACCGGCGGCAACGGTGAGCCGGGGTATTTCCGCCAGCAACTGGCGGTCTACGAGCGGGCCGGCCAGCCCTGTCGCAAATGCAGCACCGCCATCCGCCACCGCGTCCTCGGCCAACGCTCGACGTATTGGTGCCCAAGTTGCCAAAGCTAGCTCAGGCACCACCGATAATGACATTTTTGATTTGGTCAGCGGTTAATCGGAGACATTATTTGACAGTTACCAATCGGCTTCTTAATCTGTCCTGCTCATGTCGAATCAAGAAGAGCCATTAAAAGTTTTTGTCGCGGATGCAGTATCTGAAAAGGGAGTAGAACAGCTGGCCGCTACCGAGGGCATAGAAGTTACCTTCGAAACTGATTTAAGCGAAGATGAGCTGTGTGCAAGGATTTGTGACTATGCAGCCCTGATCGTCCGCAGCAAGACCAAGGTGACCGCCAGGGTCATCGACGCTGCAACCAAGCTGCGAGTCATCGGTCGCGCCGGTGTGGGAGTCGATAATATCGATACGGAAGCCGCCACCCGGCGTGGTATCATTGTGATGAATACTCCTGGTGGCAATACCATCTCAACTGCAGAACACGCCTTCTCATTGATGCTCTCGATGGCGCGCAACATCCCTCAGGCTCATGCCAGCATGGTCGCCGGCAACTGGGACCGTAAGAAGTTTCAAGGCGTGGAGATTTACAATAAAACACTCGCCGTACTTGGTATGGGCAGGATTGGTACAGAATTCGCCCGCCGGGCAATTGCTTTTGGCATGCGTGTCGTAGCCTATGACCCCTATCTGTCGGCCAGTCGCGCACGTTCCCTGCAAGTTGAACTGGTAGACGATCTCGACCAAGCACTTACCGGAGCAGACTTTATTACCATGCATCTGCCACTGACCGAGGAGACACGGCACATGCTGGACGAACGTCGACTGGCATTGGCTAAACCCGGGGTCCGGATTATCAACTGTGCACGCGGTGGCCTGGTCGATGAGGATGCTCTGTTGCAAGCTCTAGAGAGTGGTCAGGTGGCCGCTGCCGCCCTCGATGTTTACGAAGAAGAGCCGCCAGCCAAAGATGCCGCGCTCCGGCAGCAGGAACAACTCGTGATGACTCCACACTTGGGAGCATCAACCGCAGAAGCTCAGGAGGGTGTTGGCATTGAGATTGCTGATGCGATCAAGGATGCCCTGCTGCAGGGCACCATCCGCAACGCGGTCAATGCGCCCAGCCTTGATGCCAAGACGCTGGAAGAAGTCGGGCACTACATCGAGTTGGGAATTAATCTCGGGCGCTTTCTTTCTCAAATTGCTCCCAAGCGCTGCGACCGGCTGCAATTGTCGTACAGTGGGCGTCTGGCAGCCATGAACACCACACCTGTTTCCAGAGCTATCCTGAAAGGGTACTTTGAGTTGGCAGGGGGCAGTGATGTGAATGTGGTCAATGCGCCATCCTACGCGGACACGCTGGGGATAAAAGTCACCGAGACCCGTGAAGCACAGGCCGGCGACTTTACCGAATTGGTTGAAGTTTGTGTTTCCTGTGGTGAGGAATCCGCAGCAGTTGCAGGAACGTTCTTTGGAAGCAAACCAAGAATCGTGAAAATTAACAACCGGCATATCGAGGCTCGTCCACACGGCAAACTTTTCCTGCTGGAAAACAAAGACCGGCCGGGCATCGTCGGACAAATCGGATCGATATTTGGTACCAACAACGTGAACATTGCATCCATGTCACTAAGCCGTGCGGAATCGGGAGGCAAAGCGCTAACAGTTTTGAATCTTGATTCCGTTCCCGCGCAATCACTGCTCGACCAACTGGCGGCAGATCCGGATATTTACTGGTGGCGCGTGATCACACTAACCTAGCTCCAACGGTTGAAGCTACTATCGGAATTATTACTAATGAAGTGAAAAGGGTTGACTCTGCCTGCACATGTAACAGAGTCTGATATATTAACTTATGAATATACTATTGCTAGGGGCTGGAGGATTTATCGGCGTTAATCTGACCGAGCGATTACTCAGAGACGGAGTTCACAACGTAGTCGCGATTGATATCGAGGAAGAAAAGATCAGTGAGATTCTGGCGCAAACTCCAGATCTCGACTACCGTCACCTTGATATCAGCAAAGACGAATCCAAGGTGGACGAATTGGTGGTCAACGCCGATATCGTGGTTGATTTAGTGGCCTTTGCTAACCCTTCGCTATACGTCGAGGATCCGGTCGGTGTGTTTGACCTGAATTTTACTCAAAATATGAAGGTGGTGAAGCAGTGTATAAAACACAAAAAGCACCTGGTCCAGTTTTCCACCTGCGAGGTCTATGGCATTACTGCTGCCAAAGCGATGGGTCTGGACCCCAGCGAACATCCAATTCCATTCCATGAGGATGAAACACCTCTGATTATGGGACCGGTCAAGAATCAGCGCTGGATTTATGCCTGTGCCAAACAACTGCTCGAACGCGTCTTGCACGGCTATGGAATACGGGGTGATCTGACCTGGACGGTTATTCGCCCGTTCAACTTTATCGGTCCGCGGATTGATTACCTGCCGAGCGAAGCTGGTGGTGGCAACCCGCGTGTGTTTTCACACTTTCTTAACGGCTTGCTGTATGGCACCCCCATCAAGCTGGTAGACGGGGGTAAAAACTATCGTGCTTACACCTACATCGACGATGCAGTCGATGCGATGGTGCGTATCATGGAAGCTAAAGATGGCGCGGCCCGCAACCAGATCTTTAATATCGGGACTCCTGAAAATGAAGTCACGATTAAGCAATTTGCGGAATTAATGATCGAAATCTTCAACGAAGATTTTCGTGAGGAGGGTGATCCGGAACCGGAAGTTGTATCGGTTTCAGGAGAAGAATTTTACGGGCCCGGATACGAAGACTGTGACCGCCGGATCCCAGTTGTTGACAAAGCACGCGCACTTGGATGGAAGAGCGAAAATGACATTCGCGAAACGATCCGTAAGACCATGAAGTATTTCGTGGATAAATATCGCGCCAAGCACTCGGCAACAGCTGCCAGCGCATGAGCAAGTCGACATTCAAGGTCGCCGTGCTGGCCGGTGATGGCATCGGGCCTGAAGTAATGCGTGAAGCGCATAAGGTGCTCGACCGGGCAGCTACTCTGGCAGATGTACATATTGAGCGTTCCGAGCATCTGGTCGGAGGCGCTGCTATTGATGCCGCCGGCAGTGCCTTGCCGCCCGACACTCTCACCGCTTGCGAATCTGCCGATGCCATCCTGTTCGGTTCGGTTGGCGGTCCAAAGTGGGAGTCATTACCTCCCGCTGAACAACCGGAAAGAGGCGCATTGTTGCCACTGCGCAAACATTTCGGACTATTTGCGAATTTGCGGCCGGGCATTTGTTTTGCAGAGTTAACTCACGCTTCGCCGGTCAAGGATGTGCATATTGAAGGTGGCTTCGATGTTTTATGCGTGCGCGAGCTAACTGGCGGTATCTATTTTGGTGAACCTAAGTACCAGCGCGAAGAGGCAGGCGATTTGGTGGTAGTCGACACCATGGTATACCGGCGATCGGAAATCGAACGGATCGCGAGGCTGGCATTCGAGGCTGCCGCCGCGCGCGACGGCCACCTGACCTCTATCGATAAGTCCAATGTACTCGAAAATGGTGTGGTCTGGCGCCAGGTAGTCAACGAATTGTCCGCTGAATACCAGCAGGTTAGGTTGGATCACCTGTACGTAGACAATGCAGCCATGCAGCTGATCAAGCGGCCGCGTGAATTCGATGTGATCCTGGCAGAAAACTTATTTGGCGATATTCTAAGTGATGAGCTGGCCATGATAGCCGGCTCGCTGGGAATGTTACCTAGTGCGAGCCTTGGCGCACCTGTGGACGGCAA
>CAZHRP010000007.1:17821-24908 GCA_964535055.1 uncultured Chthoniobacteraceae bacterium | reverse complement strand
ACCTGCGCTTCGGTATGTATGAACCGAGCGGTGGCAGTGCCCCGGACATCGCCGGCCAGGGGATCGCCAATCCGGTAGCGCAAATTCTTTCCGTAGCTATGATGTTGCGGTTTTCCTTCGGGCTTGGCGCGGCAGCTGATGCGATCGAGAATGCCGCCCGTCAGGTCATCGCAAATGGCCTGCGCACGGCCGATATTTTCAGCCCCGGCATGACACGAGTCAATACCTCCGAAATGGGCGATGCGATTGTCGAACAGCTAACCTTACGCTCTGTGATAGGGTGAATTAGCACGGATCGAACAAGCCCGGTAGAGTTGTTCTACAGCGACCACCAGAGCCAGTTCATGAGGTAAAGTCAGTCTGCCAAACGACCAGATTAAGTCAGCTTGTTGTAAGAGATCCTGATCGTGGCCCTCGGCACCACCCACCAGAAATGCTACCTTTTGATGGCCATCAAGTTCCAGTTGCTGCAGCCCGTCCGCCCAGTTACTGGAAGTAAGCAACTCCCCGCGACGATCCAGTACAATGCGGAAACAACCTGCTGAAGCTGCCAGTAATGCCGCCGACTCAGATTTTTTTCCACGCGGAATCACTGGCACCAGCAATGCGCCCGGACGCGGTTGTAGACGACGCAAGTATTCCTCTACTGCGGCGCTTGCCCACGTTTTGCGCAGCTTACCGATCGCGTAAAATATATAACTCACACGCTGGATTTTATTTGCCTGCGGGAACTCGCAGCAGCATCGAGGACACTGCGGACTTTACGTGCCAAGTCCATCGGGGTGAAAGGTTTCTGGAGGAAGTATTCTTCTTTGTTACCAAAATTTATTTGACTCATGGGAGTGTCAATATACCCAGAGGTAAACAAGATAGCTACGCCGGGCAGATTTTCATGTAAATAGACAGCTAATTCCTGGCCACCCATTTTCGGCATTACCACATCGGTAATTACCAGATCAAAACTGCCACTCTCGGAGTTGGTCAGAATAGCTATTGCTTCCTGGCCGTTAGCGGCTTCAGTCACATTGTAACCTAATGACTTGAGTATGCTGGTTGTTAACGGGCGCACCGCATCATCATCCTCGACTACCAGAATACTTTCTACACCACCCAACTTGCTGCTAGCAGCATGCACGCTATCGCCCTCGACACGCTGTCTATCCATCGCCGGTAGAAGAATATCAAAAGTGGCTCCCTTGCCGGGTGCCGAGTGCACTTTGATGAAGCCACCATTTTGTTTGATGATCCCGTAACAGGTAGCCAAGCCGAGTCCGGTGCCTTTGCCTTTCTCCTTGGTGGTAAAAAATGGCTCGTACAAATGCTCCTGAACTTCACGCGTCATGCCGCAGCCATTGTCTGAAATGCTGAGTACCGTGTAATCGCCGGAGCTCAGTCCACTGATATTGTTTACCTCAGTATCCCTGATGCTGACCATGCTGGTTCGCAGCGACAAAGTGCCGGTACCATTCATCGCATCACGCGCATTGATCGCCATATTCATGATGACCTGCTCGATCTGGCTGGGTTCACACTTGATCGGATAAAGGTCATCAGCGAGTTCAGTGCGGATCTGTATGTCTTCGCCAATCAACCTGGTCAGCATATTTTGCAGCCCTTCTATGATTTCATTGAGGTTGCTGATCCGCGGTTGCAGCGACTGCTGGCGACTAAAGGCGAGCAGTTGCTTGGTCAGATCAGAGGCGCGGTCAGCAGCACGCTGGACTTCATTGGCATTATCCCAAAGGCGCGAATTTTCCGGCAACTCATCGATGATCTGGTCGGTGTATCCGATGATCGCGGTCAGCAGATTATTAAAATCGTGGGCTACGCCACCAGCCAGGCGACCGATCGCATCCATTTTTTGTGATTGGCGGAATTGGGCTTCCAGTGTGCGCAACTCGGAAACATCGGTAAGTACCGTAACGAAGTGAGTGACTGTATGCTCGGCATTTTTGATTGGCGAAATGCTCAGAGAAGATTGAAAGGTAGTTTTATCTTTGCGGTAAAGTTGCAAATCGACAACTGCCGAGTGCTTCTCAAACATGGCTGCCTCTATTTTTTTCTGTTCCGAAGGTTCGGTAGTTTCACCGTATAAAGCCTTGAGGGTTTCTCCCAATAGCTCCTGGGAATCAAACCCGGTTATTTTCATGAAAGCAGGGTTAGCGTAGATAATCGGATGGTCGTTAGCCGGATCGTGGCTTTGAATGATGATGCCTTGCGTGATCGATTCCAACGCCTTCTCGCGTAGTTTTAGATTCTGTTCAGCCAGGCGCCTTTCGGTAACGTCCAGGAACATCGCAACCACTGTTCCCGGCGAGGTTCTGAAGGCGGTCAATTCATGAGCACTGGAAAACTCATTTTTCAGGTAAGTCAGTTGGTTGGCATTCCAGGGTTCACTCCCCTTGGCCACCTCGCGGTAGCGATCAGGGATGTCAGTTTCTGTCAGTTCCGGTAAAGCTTCGCTAATTGGCAACCCAAGCTTATCCGCATGCTTGGTGGCCAATATTCTATCAGCTGCAGAGTTGGCTCCAATCAGGACTAATTCATCACCTGGCTGTTGTAGTTGAAATATATGGATCCCCATGGGTGAGGATTCGATGATATTGCGAAACTTGCTTTCTGAATCGCGCAATGCTTCTTCAGCCTGCTCACGGGCGGTTATATCATGCATGACACTTTCAACACCGATGACAGTGCCACGCCGGTCGATCAATGGGGTATTAAACCATTCGCAGATAATTGTGCGGCCGCTCTTAGTGATATTCTGGTTTACGGAATAAGTTCCCCCATGATCCTGTGTCAGGTTCTGCCAAAGTGCTTCGATGGATGCTTTGGCGGAGTCCGGCAGCAATATGTGACCGGTCTGGCCTTTTATCTCTTCTGCGGTGTAGCCGAAGATTTTTTCAGCCGCCGGGTTCCATTCGATAATTTTGAAATCCGGTGTCCATTCGATAACTCCGAGAGCAGTTTGCTGCATGTGCAAGGTGAGTTTTTGCTTGAGATCATGCAGGGCTTCACGGGTCTGGATTTGTTCGGTGACATCTTCTGCAATCAAGATGCCGGTCAACTCTCCTGCATAGAGGATGCGCTGGGCGATGCAATTGCAGAGTATTGAATCACCACTGGCTGTTGCCAACGGCAGTTCCAGATGCTTGGCATTGCCTGCCGGGAGTTCGAGAAACTCCTGCGTGTCAAAGTATTCGTTACTTTGCTCTAACAACTTACCAATTGAAAATTCCAATAACTGAGATTTGCTAAATCCAAAACAATCGATCGCTGATCGATTAGCGTCAGTGATTTTGCCGCTGTCTAGCCGGTACAGTAACATAGGCTGGGGATTATGCTCGAACAGCATCCGGTACCGCGACGCTGAATCCTCGATAACAGCCAGTGACTGATCGCGCTCAGATGCCACTGCAGCCAAAATCAATCCGGTCACCGCAACTATTGATAGAAACGCCTGCAAGCCAAGGATGGTAGTAGTGGGTGAATATGGCGAGGCGAAGACGCCCCAATTATTCATGGTGCCGGAAATTGCAATTGTGCTGACCAGCAGAGTTGCCAGCACTGTGCCATGCTGGGTAAACCTTAACGCTGCCCATATGACAAATGGAAAAACTATAAATGGATAACTGGCGATGTGTGGTGTTTCAACCCACGAGAAGGAGGCAAAGGTAGCAACGACTACCCCTGAGGTTAGGATTGTTCCCTCAACCCAGGTTTGCCACGTGTTGCGTAGACCTGATTTGTTCGACCAGATCAGCAACAACGGCGTGATTATCAATAAGCCAAGGATTTCGGCCAGCCAATGCATCTCTAAAAATTCCAATAGCGCCAGGTCACTTAACTTAGAAGTCGGCAGCAAACTGATTCCTGCACCCAGAATCAGCGTTGAAATCAGAGCGGAACCAAAGACTGCTATAGCAAAATAATTCAGCGTGTGGTGGACCCGCTGCAGGGATTTGTGAAAATCAACCAGTTGCAGAAAATAGTAGCCGACAAAAGTAGCTGTAAGGTGGGCCACAACATGGATTACGAGTGACAGGTTTTGCTCACCCAGTAACCAGATGCCCGCAATCGAACCGACCAGCAGACCCGGCCACAGCCGCACGCCGAACAGGATAAAGAATCCAAGTGCTACCCCGCATGCCGGCCAGATAATCGGCGGCAAATCAGGTTGCAGCGTTATATGGCTAGCCAGCAGCGCCATGCCTGCCCAACAAATGGCCAATAACAAGTTATACAAAAGCAACTTGGTAATCGACAGTTGCCGGTTCTTATTCTCCGTAGACATGGAACTATTGGCTGAGCAAACTTTGCAGCAATGCTATCCTTTATCCGTTACCTTAAATCCTGGGTTTGCGCGAGGCAATTCTTACACCGGCACGCTGCAATGCCGCATGCCAGAGGTGAGGACAGATAGTCTGCAGTTACTTCTTAACCCGGGTTTTGCGTAACCTGATTGAGGCCGACTGGCCATGTGCATCAAGCCCCTCAAGAGCTGCAAACGTATCAATTACAGGCAATGATTTGCGCAACGATGACCGGTTGAGTTCGACAATGCTGGTCCGCCGCTGAAACATATCTGCGGTCAGGCCGGGAAAAGATTTGCCCGCCCCGCCAGTCGGCAATTCGTGGCTCGGACCAGTCAAGAAGTCACCTGCAGCTACCGGAGATAGGTGCCCGAGAAAAATGGCCCCTGAAGTCGTAATACTGGCAGCTAAATTGGCTGGATTACGGACCGCCAGTGAAAGATGTTCCGGAGCGTAGTTATTGGCAATCTCCAGAGCCTGGGTAATTGAACTGACCTGTACCAGGGTCATACCTTTTTGCAGGACCTTTTGCAGGTGTTGCTTGCGTGCCAACTTTTCCAGCTGATTGTCGATTTCTTTGGCGACACGTTCCAGCAGCTTGCCTGAAGTCGTGAGCAGGACCGCTGAACTACCGGCCCCGTGCTCGGCCTGGGCAAGTAAATCAGCGGCGACCCATTCCGGTGCAGCAGTAGTGTCTGCAATAACTAGAATTTCGCTGGGACCGGGCAGCAGGTCGATTGCCACCTGGCCAAAGACCTGTCGTTTGGCCTCGACCACATAAACATTGCCCGGGCCAAATATCTTCGTAACAGCCGGAATGGTAGAAGTGCCAAAGGCCAGTGCTCCTATCGCCTGGGCTCCGCCCATGGCATAAACTTCCGTAGCGCCAGCCAGATGTAATGCTGCCAACAGAGAGCTGTTCATCTCACCATTTTCCAGCGGAGGAGAAGCAACAACAATCTGCGGTACCTTGGCCGCCTGGGCCAAACTGCAAGTCATGAGTGCGGTCGAAACCAACGGCGCAGTACCACCGGGAACATAGATACCAACCCTCGGTAGAGGATCAAAACGTTCGCCGACAGTGCTGCCTTCGTTGTTCTTGTGCTGCCAGTTTTTACGCAAGCTGGCCCGCGCGAATTCTACAATATTTTTATGTGCCTGATACAGTGCCTCCTGCTGGTTTTCGGGCAAAGCTTTCCAGCACTTCTGCAACTGCTGAGTGCCTACTGTGAGCGTCTCAAGAGTTTGACTGGCTGCTCCGAATTTCTGGTTATATTTTAAAACTGCTGCATCGCCATCGGCCCTTACCTCGCTGAGTATAGCGGCAACTGCATCCGCAACGCCAACGTCGGGAGCCGGTCGGCGGTTGAGTTGCTCGATGGCAGAGGTAAAATTACTGTCAGTGTATTTTAGAATTTTCATGCGCTTGCTGGGTTAGGGTTGGCCGCAGAATTTGAGCATGAGCAGACACGCTTGGCTATCAGTATTGTTACTGTGGATGAGCATCGCCCCATCTCCATCGTCACCATCCTGCGGCGCAGCGCAACTGGCACGCAGGGAGTGAATATTATGTATGCCAAGATGTCTGTTCATATAAGCGTGGCCCCAGATCTCAAGGTGGCTTGCACGGGCCGCGATATCAATCAGCAATTGTTCGGCCTGCGGCTTTTCGTACCAGCGAAATTCCACCTGATGCTGCTGTTCGATTGCTGCGTAGTCGAGGCCAACCGAAGTTTCAAAACATTCTTCCCCGACAGGCTGTCCCGGGCGCTGTAACAAAGCTATCGAAACCCTTGGATCAAACCCGGCAATTTTATTGCGAGCGGATTCCGTACTAATAGATGCGCGCACCAGTCCGACTGGTTTGACGTCAATAGTAATCCAAATGTGATCAATCTGCTCTTCGGTTGGCGCTCTTTCTCGCTGCCAATGAATAGGGCGTCCAATAACGTGGTAGAACTGGTCGTTAGATTGCCGCACCTGCTTGGCAACTGCCTGCCGCTGCGGCGGAACTCGAGGGTCGCAGCGGGCCATTAATCGAGGGTAGCTTGCTGCCGGTGGTGATCAGTTGTCTGTTCCAAAACATGGGCAACTTCCAGCAGTTTCTGCTCGGCAAATGAATCTGCCAGCAATTGCAGACCAATGGGAAGTTTTACCTCGCCGTCGTCAGCAAATCCGCACGGTAAGCTGAGGCCGCAGATCCCGGCAAGATTGGCAGCAATCGTGAAAATATCACTGAGATACATTGCTAATGGGTCATCGGTTCGCTCACCGAGCCGAAATGCAGGAGTCGGTGAGGTAGGGCTGAGCAGGATATCAGCCTGTTGGAATGCCTGCTCAAAATCCCGGCGGATCAGGCTCCGCACTTTTTGTGCATGAGTATAATAAGCATCGTGGTAGCCACTGCTTAGAACATAAGTTCCAAGTATAATGCGGCGCTTGACTTCCGCACCGAATCCGTCTTCCCGGGTCTGCCCATAATGATCGAGTAATGACTTGGTCTCAGTGGCACGATAGCCATAGCGCACACCATCGAAGCGGGCAAGATTAGCCGATGCTTCAGCCGTCGCCACGATGTAATAAACTGCAACAGCATAAGATGTGTGCGGCAAGGAAAGCTCTACCAGCTCCGCCCCCAGCGATTCACAGTGCGCAATGGCAGTCGTTATCGCTGCACGCACCGCCGGATCAATACCATCAATAAAGTACTCCTTCGGCAAGCCGATGCGAATCCCCTTCAGGTCGCTACGGCGGCAGGCCTGATAGTCGGACAC
>CAZHRP010000007.1:0-17811 GCA_964535055.1 uncultured Chthoniobacteraceae bacterium | reverse complement strand
TAAGTGAGGTCGAGTCGCGTGGATCATGACCGGATATCGCCTGCAATACTGCAGCTGAATCAGCAACCGTCCTGGTCATCGGACCGATCTGGTCAAGGGATGAGGCAAAAGCAGTTAGACCATAACGTGAAACCCGGCCATAACTTGGCTTCAGGCCGACACAACCGCATAGCGCAGCAGGTTGACGAATCGAACCACCAGTATCCGAACCAAGTGCAGCAAAGGCTTCACGGGCGGCTACCACAACTGCTGAGCCGCCGCTACTGCCGCCGGGTATGCGCTCCCGGTCCCACGGGTTTCTGGCAGGCTTCACAGCGGAATTTTCGGTCGAAGAACCCATTGCAAACTCGTCCATGTTGGTACGTCCAAATGGAATCGCACCGGCCGCCCTGAGTTTCTCGATGACGGTAGCATCATATGGGGAAATAAATGATTCGAGGATCCTGGAGGCACAGGTGCAGGGCTGTCCACGCACATTGATCAAGTCTTTGATCGCGATCGGTACCCCGCCGAGAGGCAGGCTCAAATCTACATTTTCAGCTACCTTGAGAGCAGTCTCCAGATCATAGTGCAAGTATCCCCCGAGGTTGCCGTCAATTTTATCAATGCGCTCCGCCAGTGCCCGTACGGCTTCTGTCGGAGTTGCACCACCGCTAGTCAACTGCTGGCGTAACTCAGCTATAGAAAGATCAGTAAGGGATGCCATCGGTTACTCGATTACTTTGGGAACTTTGAACAATTGGCGGACCTGGCCGGGCGCATTAGCCAGTGCTGCCTCCTGGGTTAATCCGGGAGCGGGCAGATCTTCACGCAAAACATTGGTAGTGGCACTGGCATTAGCCATCGGCTCTACCCCTGCAACATCGAGTTCCTGAAGCTGGCGAACATAGTCTAGAATTCTGGCCAGCTGTTGCTCAAACTCGCTGGTCTCTGCCGGATCGAGTTTTAACCGCGCAAGATCGGCAATGTATTGCACGTTGATGTCCTGATTATTCATGCCCAACAGAGTTCCTTTGCCACCAGGGGAAGTCAAGTGGAGACCAAAGCCAGAGCTTGCTTTAACTCATGATGAACAGTATATGCTGATATGATAGAAACTCGGTTAAGCACATTCGGCACCGCACTTGGAATTTGTGCATTGGCGATGGCCTTGTTGTCGCTGAAGCCACCATTGGCAGCGGCACCAACTCAGGAACCGGCGGTAGTAGCTGCCGCACAGGTGATTCCGGCAGTAGTCAATATCAGTTCGGAGCGGGTCATACGACAGCCGGCACACAGCGCCTACGATGCTTGGTTCGAAAAGTTTTTTGGTGCCAGCCCGGAGCCACGCCAACGCCAGCAAAGCCGACGGGTTCAAAACCTGGGTTCGGGTTTTCTGATTGATGCCGACGGCCATATAGTCACAAATTCCCATGTCGTCGAAAGAGCCGCCGAAATGAGCATCCAGGTAACTTTGCATGACGGCACTACGTACCCGGGTATTTATCTGGCAGGAGATCCGAACACAGACTTGGCCCTCATCAAAATCCATGCGAATCAGCCGTTGCCATATCTTGACCTGGCGGCACAATCCCCTAATCATTTGGGCCAGACGGTACTCGCGATTGGCAATGCCCTGGGTTATGGCAACTCCGTGACCCGTGGCATTTTAAGCGCGCAAGGCCGGACTGTTGTCGTAGGCAATGCCCGGTATGAGAATCTGCTGCAAACCGATGTGGCCATCAACCCCGGCAATAGTGGTGGCCCGCTGATTGACCTGGCTGGCAGGCTGGTTGGCGTCAGCTCGGTGAAACTGGCCTACACCGAAGAGGGGGTTCCGGCACAGGGTATTGGCTTTGCGATCCCGGCTACGGTAGTCAAGGAACGGGTTGACTATCTGCGGACAGTGCCGCCACCCCGCGCGAAAGCTGTTAGGCAACCAGGCAACGCATTGGGATTATGGTTTCAGGATCTTACCCCAGAGTTGGCGCAAGCGATGGGTTATCCTACCACTGAAGGCGTATTGGTGACACGCGTGGCCGAAGGTAGTCCTGCTGCCAGCGCCGGCTTGGAACGCGGGCTTGCTATATTTCGAATCGGCCAATATTTTACCGAATCCGCCGACTTTGCCGCCCGTATCTGCTCTGCAGTACCCGCCGGCACTAAGGTCAAAGTAACCTACGGCAGGGTAGTCGACCATTTTGGCAGCAGTCAGATGGTCATCAGGACAGTGGATTTGATAGCAACAGAATAACTCAGTTACCATGATCAAGGTTGAACAACTCACCAAACGATACAGCGGCAATACGGCAGTCGATAGTATTAGCTTTGAAGTTGAGCGTGGTGAAATAGTCGGTTTCCTGGGTCCTAACGGCGCCGGCAAAAGCACCACTATGAAAATGCTGACCGGCTACTTGCCGGCGACTTCCGGCCGGGCGGTAATCGGTGGCAACGATGTCTTCACCGAGTCATTGGCCGCACGGCGCCGGATCGGCTATTTGCCGGAAAATGTCCCGCTGTACACCGATATGCGGGTGGTGGAGTATTTAAAGTACCGCGCCGGGATCAAAGGTTTGGCCAGCGCTAAAGTCCGTGAAAGAATTGAGGAAGTCAGCGAACTTTGCGGATTGCTCGAAGTGTCGAGAAAGATTATTGGCACCTTATCCAAAGGGTACCGGCAGCGACTCGGCCTGGCCGACGCCTTACTGCACCAGCCTGAACTACTTATCCTCGATGAGCCGACCATCGGGCTGGACCCGAATCAGATCCGGCAAGTCAGGGAATTAATCCGTAACCTGGGACAACAGCATACCATCCTGCTCTCTACGCATATTCTGTCTGAAGTGGAAATGACCTGCTCTCGGGTGCTAATCATTAACCGGGGGCGAATCATGGCCTCAGACTCACCGGGCAACCTGCTTGGCAATTTGCGTTCTGCTAATGTAATAACTTTAGAGCTCAAGCTGCCCAACGGACAATCCGCCACCGATGTAGAAAATTCGCTGGCTGCTTTGTTAGGCGTCAAAGATGTGACCAGTGAGCAGACTGGCGATGGCTGGTTGAGAAGCCAGGTACGGGTGGAAGCTAATACCGACGCCCGCGAGCGGGTATTTGGCGAGGTGGTCAAGCGCAAGTGGAAATTGCGCGAGATGTCGACTTCGCGGGCCACCCTCGAAGACGTCTTTGTGGAATACACTCAAGAAGATTAAAGAGCTATGATCAGGAGATTTACAACACTGTACTTGCGTGAGGTCAGGGCCTTTTTTCTGTCCCCGATAGCTTATGTAGTGATGCTGTTTTTTTTGCTGGTCACCGGGTTTACCTTTACCGCCGGGGTATCACTTCTCAACCGCAGCCCGAGTGACGTCACAGTACTCGAAGTTTTTTTTAATACGGTATTATTCTGGTTTGGTTTTGTATTGATCTTTCCGCTGATTACAATGCGCTCGTTCGCCGAGGAATTTAAACTGGGCACCATAGAAACCCTGATGACTGCACCAGTGCGTGACGCCGAGGTGGTATTGGCAAAATTCCTTGGTGCCCTCACATTTTATATTATTCTATGGCTGCCAACCACGCTTTACTTTGTGCTGTTTGAGGCGATTACCCCGAATCAAGCTGCCCAGGCGTCCGGTGCATATTTTGGCAGCTACTTATTGATGCTGCTGATGGGGATGTTCTACATTTCGGTGGGTTTGCTGGCCTCGGCATTGACCCGTAGCCAGATGGTGGCAGCGGTCATTTCATTTACCGTGATTACATTGCTTTTCTTTATCGGATTACTCTCCTTTATCATCCTTGATGTGAGCCCGCTAATGCGCAATATAACCGGCTACTTTTCCGCGATCGAACACATGAGTGAATTCTCACGCGGCTTGATCGATACCCGCCCGGTGATTTTCTACCTGACGATGACCATGTTGGTGCTGTACCTGACTTACCACGTTTTCCAGTACCGGCGCTGGAAGGCTTGAGCGATTGATATAAAGAAATGGATAAGCAAGAACATAAGACCGACGAGCAGACCCGACGCATCCGCAGATTTCAGATCGGCCTGAATGTCATCATGCAGGTAATCCTCGCGGCCGTAGTCGTAGTAACCCTGAATTATCTCGCATTTCGCTACTACCAGCGCTGGGACTTTTCGCTGGCCAGCAAGTTTACCCTGGCTGAGCAAACCAAACGGGTGATCGAAGATATTCGCGGTGAGATGGAAATTATCCTGTTCTTTTCGGCAGGCTCCCCAATCTACCAGCACGTCGATTCCCTCCTCAAAGAGTACCAGTATCGCGGTCGCGGCAAAATCTCACTTGAGTTGGTTGACCCATTCCGCAACTTGACTCGTGCGCGCGAACTACAGGCCAAGTATAAGTTCGGGGCTACAGAAAATATCCTGATCGTAGATTACAACGGACGTACCAAATTTGTTAATGAATCGCAGATGGCCGAATACGCCCCAACCAGCGGCCTGCCCGGGGAATTGCCGGAGCTAATTGCGTTCAGGGGTGAAGAGGCATTGACCAGCGCCTTGCTCGAAGTTTCCCGCGAACAACGCGACAAGGTTTATTTTGTGAGTGGCCTGGGCGGCTTTATTCCCGGTGAAGAATCTAAGATTCCTACTTTGGAGCAATACATCGAACGCCAGTACATGACTCCGGAACGTCTGGATATCGGCAGTATTGATGCAGTGCCGGAAGATGCGGATGTGGTTATCATTGCTGGCGCTCAGTACGACTTTGCACCGCGCGAGATGGACATTATTCGTGCCTACTGGGAGAATTCTGGACGCGTGATCGTGCTGCTGGATCCGGAAGCTAAGACTCCCAGGCTACGCAACTTTTTAGCAGAGCTGGGAGTGACACCACGCGATGACCGTATCTTGCGCACCGTAGATATGCAAACTGTAGTCGGGATTCTGCGTGATGTCACCGGACGTTTTATCCCAGGTTCCCCGGCCACAGTCGGCTTGCATAATGTTGATACCGTTTTTATCGGTGGTACTCAATCGTTGCAAATCCGCCAACTCAAAGACAGCGAAAACCTGGAAATCAAAACACTTGTAGAGTCTGTGGATGGCTTCTGGGGCGAATCCAACTACGCATTTTCCCAAGGAGAACCGATTATTTTTAACCCGGCTGAAGATAGCCTCGGACCGCTTACGGTGGCGGCCAGTATCGAGCGCGATGGCATCGGTGATGCCCGGGTCCAGGTAAACTCATCGCGGATGGTAATCGTGGGCAACTCACTGTTCATCACCGACGAAACCCTTAGCACTCAGAATCTTGATTTTGTGCTGAATTCCATAAACTGGATGGTCAACCGGGAGGACTTAATTGGGATTTCTCCGAAGACGGTTGAACAGTTCAATCTTAATTTGAGCGAAGACCAGATTTCGCGCCTATGGCTGATGGCCATGGGGGGGATGCCTGCCCTGGCTGCAATAGCCGGTGGGCTGGTCTGGTTGCGACGCCGAAAATAAGTATGCGTGCGCGTACCACTATCATTCTGCTTGTAATAACTGCAGCCTTGATTGGTACTGCAGCTTATCTGGTAGTCAACCAACCGGGCACTCTGGAGCAGCAATCTGACGCTAATTTTGTTACTGTATTGGATCCCGAAGCGATTGATGAGATCAGTGTCACCGAAGGTGGTAATAGATTATTATTTGAGCGGACCAGTGACGGTACTCGCTGGCAAATTAGCGAGCCTCTCAAGGATCGGGTTGGCCAAATCCAGCTAGCTGCCCTGTTGTCTCAGCTATCGACAATCCAGCATGTCGATGTGATCGCTACTGATGAAAACACCAAATTGCGGGATTATGGCCTGGCCCCTCCCAAGATGCGGGTCAAACTAAATGGCCAGGGTGAATTGCCAGAATATTTGATCGGTCGTGAAACAGCTACTCCCGGTGGTATCTATCTGAAGGTCGCCGGTAAACCTGAAGTTTATGTGGTCTCACAGGACGTGCGGGATGTCGTCAACCAGCCACCCGATTCTTACCGTGACCGCATCCTCATGGATTTGCCGGCGGAGACGGTCCACCGAGTTGAGATCAGTATGCGCCATGGAAAAATTGAACTCGTCAAACAACAGGGCAACTGGCGGATTGACACACCGATCAACGCTCGCGCCAATAACCGCCAGATAACAAACCTGATTAATACCATCATCAGTTCCAATATTTTAGGTTTTGCAGATGAGGAGTCTTTAACGCTCGGCAGTATGGGGTTAGCGGAGCCGGTTGGAGCCATTTCCTTGTATCAGGTTGGCGTCGAAGAACCAAGAGAACTACTCATCGGTGAAGCAGCCCAACCGGGCAACCTGAAGAACGAACCTCAACAGCAAGTTTATACCAGCTTTCCCCAACGTGATGGCATCTATCGCATGGATTCCACAATCAGTAATTTCGTAAAACTGACACCGAATGATTTGCGTGACCGGTTTATCGCGAGATTTAATCTGGATGTCGTTGATCGGGTAACCATTTTACCTGACTCAGAACCGCAGATCATGCTACAACGGGGACCTCGGGAATGGTCACTGACCGCACCCATCCAAAGCCCCGCGCACAGCCGCAAGGTTATGGACTTATTAAAGCTACTGCAGACCACAGAAGTACTGGAACTTGTCGAAGACAGCAGTGCCCGCCTCGAACAATATGGTTTGGAGCGCCCTCAGCTGAAATTGCTTGTCAGCTCGTATCTCAGCGAAAATATTCCCGGCGGGGGGAGCGGCGCACACCCGCTGGTTGAACTTGCAATTGGAACTACCGATGCGACCGGCAATGGCTATTATGCGCGGTTGGAAAACGAGCCATTCATAGTCAGTATACCCGCCAGCGTTGTAGCGGCGATTTCACGCCAGGCTCAGTTGTGGAAATCACTGGAAGTTTTACCCGGCCTGGCTGGTGATATTACCGACTTACAAATTACTGAATCAGGCAGAATGGCCCACTATTCAAAAGTGGACGGCAACTGGCAGTTAAATGGTACCCCACTCGTACAAAGTATCGCACTTGATTCCGCTGCCAATACGATCGTCGGCCTCCGGGCCGTGCGTCGGATCCCTGCGCAACAGGCCAGCGGTAACTACCAGCTCGATTCCAGGTTCATCAGATTTAAATTAAACAGCAGCTGGCACAAACTGGAACTTACAGGTCTTAGCATAGATGGTTATCAGGTGGTAAAATTAGCTGCTTCCAGCGAATATTTCCTGGTCAGCCAGCCGGATTACAGAGCTCTGAACATCCCGTTACCGGATATTGCACAGCCGACAGTTATCACCCAAGATGTTGTGGGTTCAATGGAATAACTACGATATTCTTGACAAAGCTATGATAATTTAGATCTTTAATATCTTACTCACACGCCCTGTTAATAAGCTTCCAGCAAGGTTTATTGAAAGCAAATACCAATGAAGTTAATAGTCAGCAAAGAAAAACTCGTCGATGGTCTCCAGGCAGTACAGAATGTTGTGTCTTCGCGAGTCACCTTACCCATCTTATCCAACACTCTGATACGGGCTGAAGCTGGCTTGTTGACATTTGTGACAACCGATCTGGATGTTGCGATCCAGAGTTCCGTAGAAGTCGAAGTGGAACGTCCCGGAGCGACCACATTACCGGCCAAGCGACTATTCAATATTGTGCGCGAATTGCCAAGTACTGAGATCGAACTGGACATTGATTCCAAGAATGTTGCCAGCCTCAAGTGCGGACTCAGTAAATTTAAAATTAACGGGCTGGATGAAACAGAATTTCCGCCGATGCCCAGCTTTGCAGACGCACGGAATTTCACGCTCGACCAGAAGGTGCTCAAGGATGCCTTGAAGAAAACTTCTTATGCTATTTCGACGGATGAAGCCCGGTATGTATTAAACGGGATTCTTGCCAGTTTTAAGGATGAGCAGCTGACTATGGTTGCTACGGATGGTCGTCGCCTGGCCCTGATCACATTGGAACTCGAGTTTCCCAAGAGCCATGAAACTGAAGTCATTATTCCGACCAAAGCAGTCAATGAGCTGCAACGACTGCTTGGCGATGAAGGCGAAGTGAACATAGCTATCGGCGAAAACCAGGCTGCCTTTGATTTTGGACATACCAAACTCATTACCAAACTGGTCGAGGGCAATTACCCGAATTATCGGCAAGTCATCCCTGAGGAAACCAAGGAGCGCATCCAACTGGAGCGCGAATCATTTCACAATGCCGTCCGGCGTGTTTCATTGCTGGCCAGCGAGAAATCCAATAGCGTTAAGCTGGTCATCTCAAAGAATAATATCGATATTATGGCCAACACCCCGGAGGTCGGTGAAGCGGTCGAAAGTGTTCCGGTCAACTACAGCGGGCGCGAGTTTACGATCGCCTTTAATCCTGAATTCTTGATGGCACCCCTGCGCAACCTGCCTGCCGACGAAGTCTTTCTGGAATTAACAGACGAGATGAGTCCGGGAGTGATCAAGATCAGCTCTCCATTCCTCTACGTGCTGATGCCAATGCGGATAACTTAGCAGGGGTTGGACTTAGCACTGCAGGCCAAACGCATTACACGTTTGCCACGCAAGTATTCCTATAGCAACCGCAAGAATTTTTCCCAGCCGCTTGCCGACTGCCAGTTTACGTCAGTCCCAGTACCAGGCCTGTCCACAGGCATCGGCAAAAGCACGTAATTCTGGGCGATGACTTTTCAGCGCTGCAATCCCAATCATGAGGTCATCCTTATAGCCAATTTCCTCTTCAGTATCCGGGATAGCATCATTTTCTTCCAAAAAGTATTTTAAGGCAAAAATCGCCTCTTTAGTCGGCTGCGTGATAGTCGATGAACGAATAAAATCGTCATACTCAACAGCGATCCGAATCAGTAAACGCGTCACTTTGAGTAATTCACCATCCACCTCATGCTCGGTGGTCAGCATTTTACGAGTGATTTCAGGGATAGCATGTGTTCTGAAAGCAAGCACATCGCTGTCACTCAGTGAACTAGCACCTTGACTGATATATTCGGATAATTTCACTGCCAATAGTAGCATTGTTATCTCCCCTTGCAAAGTAGACCTCACGCGAGATTGATCAGCGATCGTACGCTTCTTCAAACTTTCCGTACTTTTCTGAGTATCGATCTTATCGATATAAAATGTATATTTAATCGATTTTCTCTGATTTAAAATAATTGCTATGGTTCGTTCATGGATCACTCACTGTCATTGTTTTTGGATGTGCCTCGGATCAATTTGCTGGCGGCATGGGGTGGTGTTATCCTGGGCTTTGTTTCAGGTATGTGTCTGGGACTCGGCTTCCATAAGGAGCAATTCCTGGGCGGCTACGGAAGCCATAAGCGGCGGCTTTACCGGCTGGGACACATTTCGTTTTTTGGCCTGGCAATCATCAATTTCATGTTCTGGCTAACGGTTAAATTAGAGGAACTAAATGGTGAGGTGGTTGATACCGCAGCACTAGCACTACTGATTGGCGCGGCGACCATGCCACTCTGCTGTGTGCTGCTCGCCCACTGGCCAAAAATGCACCCAACATTTGCTGTGCCAGTACTATCCCTGCTCTATGGAGCAGTGGTTACCGTGCAACAATTAATCAATAATTAGGAGACATCTATGAAACGCAAAGTAATCGGATTAATAGCAATGAGCGGGATCCGTGCTCAGAACGAAGAGCTGGTCAAACTCGGCCTGACTCTCCCCGGATTTGTCGAACGCAGTAAGGTCATCGCCTCACTGCCGAGCCTGTCGATGCTCACGCTGGCCGGCCTGACCCCGTCTGAATTTGAAGTGGAATATCACGAAATTGCAGACTTCAGGGAAGCAGGAAAATTACCGGAACATTTCGATCTGGTGGCAATCACATCATTGACCGCCCAAATCTTGGACGCTTATCAGGTGGCTGACAGCTATCGTGCTTTGGGCAAGACCGTGGTCATGGGTGGCCTGCATGTCACCGCCTTGCCTGACGAAGCCGCGGAGCACTGTGATGCAGTTGTGGTTGGCGAAGGAGAGCCGGTCTGGCATGAATTACTGGATGACTTTGAGCGAGATCGGCTGCAGCCATATTATTACGCCGCCAAACATGGTGAGTTTGACCTGGCAACGGCTCCGATGCCGCGATTTGACCTGCTTGACCCGGACAAATACAACCGGATTACGGTGCAGACCAGTCGGGGGTGCCCACACAAATGTTCGTTTTGTGCCAGTTCGATCTTGTTGACACCAAAATACAAATTGAAGCCAGTCGACAAGGTCATCGCAGAAATCAGGCAGATCAAACAGTCCTGGGAACGACCGTTTATCGAATTTGCCGATGACAACAGTTTTGTACACAAGAAGCATTACAAGGAATTACTGCGCGCTCTGGCCGGGGAAAAGATCAGATGGTTTACTGAGTCAGACTTATCGGTTGCCGATGACCCTGAGCTGCTGAAACTGATGCGGGATGCAGGTTGCCAGCAGGTACTGATCGGCCTCGAGAGTCCACGCCGCCAAAGCCTCGAACAAATCGAGCAGGTCAGTAATTGGAAGGCCCGCCGACGTGATCAGTATCTGGGTGCCATCCAACGGATTCAAGATGCGGGAATAACCGTCAATGGTTGCTTCATCCTGGGGCTCGACGGTGATACTCCCGAAGTCTTTGAGGATGTCTTAGAGTTTGTCCGGGAATCGCATTTGTATGAAGTCCAGATTACCTACCTGACAGCATTTCCAGGGACCCCGCTGTACCGTCAAATGCTCTCGGAGGAGCGTGTCTTGGAGCCGGGTAATTGGAGCCTGTGCACGCTCTTTGATCTAAACATTCGACCGCAATTGATGAGTACAGATGAATTGCATGGCGGTTTTCTCAAGCTGATGACCAAGCTATATGACGATGACGAGGTGCGGCAACGTAGAGCCTATTTCAAGGAGAATTTGCGTGCACGCAGCCGCCAGCGACGGGATGAATATTTAGCCGCGTAGCATCTGATGGCCACTGCTCTGCATCAAAAAAATACTACGGAAAGTTCCCTCAGGTTTTCGTTAATTCTGGATTACTTGCGCTGCAGATTGGCTTTCAGCCCGCGCACCTCACCCTCGATCCGGTCAAGCGACGCGAGCAATTCGCGGCTATCCGGTGACCGTGCCAGGTCAGCAGTACCCAATTCCTGCATGGTAGAAACAATTATTCCGATAAACAGGTTCAAGATGGTAAATGTGGCAACTACTATGAATGGGATAAAAAACGCCCAGGCCCAGGGGTGAGTATCCATCACCGGGCGGACAATTCCCATCGACCAGCTTTCCAGCGTCATAATCTGAAATAAAGTGAACAGGCTGGCACCCAGCGAACCAAACCACTGCGGGAAGGTCTCCCCGAACAAATTGGTGGCCAGCACTCCGGCCGTATAATAGAAGATTGCCATCACCGCCACTACCCCAAGTAGTCCGGGAATGGCATGTATGAATGCTGCTACCACTCGCCGCAATTGTGGCACTACCGTCAGCAGGCGCAGAACTCGCAGCACCCGCAATGAACGCAACACCGACCACGCACCATTACCGGGAACAAAGGCGACAGCTACCACCAGAAAGTCGAAAATATTCCAGCCGCTGCGCCAGAATAACCAGCGATAAGCCAGCAGCTTGATCATCAGCTCGATGACAAAGACCACCAGGCAAGCCTTATCTAACGCCTTCAGCAAACTACCGTAATTTTGCATCAGCGAAGCACTGGTTTCGAGCCCCAGGATAACGGCATTGAGCAGAATCACAGCAATCACGAAGATTTGCACGTTCCGTGACTCGACCCAACGCGCCAGCTTGACGCGCCAGCCGGGGACATCATTGTTATTTAACAGCCGCTGCAGATCCTCTTCGCTCATGCCGGAGAATTATGCCCGTTTTATTGTCGCTGGCAACTTGCTACAACCATCAATTCGTTACCTTAAATGATTAGATGCGCTGTTACTACGAACCAGATTACTTCCTCCCCCTGCCTGAAGGGCATCCCTTCCCGATGGAGAAGTTTGCGCAGGCCCGCGAATTGCTGGATGGCAAAGTCGAAATCATCGCCCCGCCTGACTCTGCCAGGGAGCAAATTGAATTGGTTCACGACCCTGATTACCTCGACGCTGTCAGCTACGATTCGCTGTTGGGGCCTCCCCACGGCCTCAGGAGTGAGGCCCGGGCTCGGCTGGGATTACCGGCCAACCCACTGCTGCTCACGCGTTCGATGCGCGAGACTTCCGGTACCATAGCTGCAACATACGATGCTCTACTGTATGGGCTTGCAGCCAATCTCGGCGGCGGTACGCACCATGCTTTTCCTGATCGTGGACTTGGATACTGTGTGTTAAACGACATTGCCGTTGCGATCGCCTGCCTGCGGCAGTCGCACCATGCCCTGCAACAAATTCTGATTGTCGATACCGATGCGCACCAGGGCAATGGCAACCATGCCTGCTTTGCAAATGACCCTGCAGTTTTCACTTACTCGATCCATGTCGGCGCCAACTACCCTGCCCACAAGATTGCCGGCGACTGCGACCAGCCATTGCCACGGTTTGTTTCCGGCAATGATTATCTGTCCTGCCTGGAGGCAACTTTGCCCGATATCTTTCGCCGCTGTGAGCCCGATCTGGTTTTCTGGATCAGTGGCGCGGATTGCCATGCCAATGACCGCTTCGGCCAGATGCAATTAAGTACTGCGGAAATGGCAGAACGTGACCACCGCGTGATGCAGCTCTGCCGTGACTATTGCGCAGCCACAGTGGTCGTTTTTGGTGGCGGGTATAATCGTGAGCCTGGCATGACAGCAGCATTACATGCACAAAGTATCAGCATCACTGCCATCTATCAGTAGCTTGCCTACCGACCACACATTTTGACTTCATTCAGCAGTCAAAACAGTGTACTGCATTAATCGTGGGAAGGACTTATACATTTCTGGTTGTACTTGCTTGCAGTTGTTGCCCGGTATCTTGGGCACAGGACGATGCTACAGAGCGGGAAAATGAAAAGAATCAGGCCCTGCCAGCAGCCGATTGGAAAGAGCATGCTGATAAATTTGACACCGGGGAAGAGGTAAGTGTGCGTGGTTTGATCGACTCGGTGGAGATCGGGCTCGACAACCAGCATGTTGGCATCCAATTCGCCGGTACTCTACTGCGCATCAAAATTGCCTACTCGACTTCGCTAAAAATATCCGACATCGAAGAGCTGCCAAAAGCCGGCGATACAATTGTGGCTACCGGCATCTTACAGGCGACTAGCGGCATGCCGGAGCTTGTCGTATCGTCACCCCAGCGGTTGGCAGTCAGTTCTGCACATGACACAGAGAATGGCCGGCTGGTTCGTCCGCCAGTTACTTCCAACTACGACGGCAAAGAAATCGCCCTGCTGGGAGACCAGTGCCTGATCAATGTCCTGCTGGTGGTTGACCTTGAAGGTGCTGAGTTTGCCGGCCAAAGCAATCGGCTGATCGCCAATGCTATCAAATCGAGCAGCTCGGAGCCGATGCAAATTAGCTACGCTCAGGATACTGGTGACCTCATGCAAACGGCATTGGATGAAGTGGTGCGGGCCTTGATTAAGCGCTATGATGGTTGGCCGCGGGGCGTTGATGTGACGATGACTTTTCAGGACAAGTTTTCCGCTAAAGATGGCCCCAGTGCGGCAGTTGCTACCGCATTATTAATCGAGGGTTTGGTCAGCGGAATCGAATTTGATGAAGAATTTGCGGTAACCGGTGACATGAATAGTGATCTGACCGTGCAAAAGGTTGGGGCAGTCGAAGCTAAGCTGCGTGGTGCCAAGCGCGCCGGATGCCGTTACATCGCTATACCAGCTGCCAATAGTAGCCTGATCGATGATATCTGGGTCATGGGCAGATTTGCCGATTTCCTCGATATCCAGATTTTTGCTGTGGAAAACTTTGAGCAGGCGCTGGAGCTTGCGAAAGCCGAGCGTGGCGTAGAACTCCAGCAGACCCTCGATAGCTACAACGAGTTGGTGGAGACTGCTAAATCAGAAGGTATTCAGCATCTATCAACACCCGCCGCCCTCGATAGCTTACGGGAGTTGTTGTATAAACTACCGTATCACCTGAATGCGCGAATCCTGTTGCAGGCAGCCAGCAACCAGGCACCGACCAAATTAAGTGTCGATGGTTCGCTGGATGAAATTTTCCGGGCGGCCAAGTCACCGATGCTACTGTTGCGCGAGCGTGGTGCATTCGGGTTGCGGGTTAGCAATGCCGATGAGTTGGTCAGGGAAAGCCTGTTCAAATTCAATAAGCTCAGGCCCAAGTTGAACGACCGGACACTGGAACTCGCAGACTCGTATTTTGACTTCCTGTCAGAATGGAAAAGTTCCTACAGCCGTTTGCGCAGTTCTACTTCCCACAACTCATCGACATTTACCAATCTGCAGCGCCGGATGAATGCATTGCAGGCAAACTTCACCAAATTGATGCACGATCGCGAGGCGATGGAGGAGCAGTTTTAACCGGCAGCCCGCGGATCTTCCAGGCGCCCCAAGAACAGGATGCTATCGGACTGCCGGTCACGGATGAGAAACAGGAACGGGCGATTGGCATTAAAGATGACCGGAGGCTTGGGTTCACGGATCGAAGTTGTGCGCATGCCAACAGTGGTCGCTGCGGCCGCCTCGGTACCTTCTTCGCTGACTTCAACAAAGGCCTTGTGAATTACCAGCCCGATGAAGAGCTGTTCATCGTTAGCAAGCAAGCCGGAAAAGTCGGCCTTATTGGGGCTGAAAGCGGCTATCATGCCCATAGCAGTTAGAGTTTTTGACAACTCATACGAGGTCTCGATGCGAAACTTCGGTAGGCTGAGCTGAACATCACGCTCTTCCAGCTGCGAGTATAAATCTCCCAGCAATGCAGGTGAAAATTGCTGCTCGAGGGTGCTTAAATTAACCCCTTCATTTGGCAGCAGCACGGTCATGGTCAGCCGCCCATCCGCATATGGCAAGTCAACCAGGCTCAGTTGTTCATTGGCGGCATATAGAATTTCCCCTGATCGGTTCATCATCTTAGTGCTAACCCTGGTGGTATCTGGCAGCGTGAACTCAGCGGCTTTGGTATTGGCCGTATCGAATGGCGTGGCCCAGGGTCCTTTGAAGTAGATCGCATTTGCCAGGACCAGCCGCATCATGGGGTCAAGCGAGTTGGCATCGATGATTTGCTGGATCTTTTCATTAGTCTGAGCAGCCACCCAGCTGTTGATGGTGTCTGCCGACCCTTGCGCATCACCGGCAAAGTCGAGTGCTTGAATTTTACCCCCAAATGATTGTTTGATGGTTTCGGCAAATTTGCTGTTCAATGTCACACCCTGCATCGGAAAGAGTGCATTGGCCACGGCAAGCTCAATATTTTCCATATCCTGAATCGCATTGAGTTGCTGTTGCAACTTGCCAAAGGTCGCGGCCGTTGCGGACTGCTCGCCAGCAAAGTGCAGTGTAGCAGCCATTTGCCCGGCGGTTTCTCCTCTGGCACCGAGGTACGTCATGCCCAATGCAGTTGAAATACTGTAGGGCGAGATAAACTGATTGCCTTCTTTGACGGCTAGTTGCTGATACAGCTCACCGGCAAAGCGATTATTGCCCTGCACCAGACTGCGCACATTAGGATCGGTTGCAAACACAGTGACAGGGACAATCAGCAAACTGGCCAATAGAGCAAACAATTTCATAGCTACAGTATAATTCTTTATCCGGGTATTACCAGCGACCATCTTAGATTTTTGAGCCAGGCAACCACGCTGCCACCGATTACGTTACCGCTCGTGTGAACAATGATTATGATGATGGAGTGACTTGGTCACCTGATCTTAATGCTGCCCGGCAGGCATTGCAGGACTTTCTGCCGGCAGCCGGGCGTGATTATGCTGCCGGTCGCAACCATGACCCGGGACCGGGCAAGCGGGGCGCTGTATCCAAGTTATCTCCGTGGATCCGCTTACGTCTGTTGCCGGAATCTGAAGTAGTCCAGCAAACGCTATCCCGACAAAGCGCCACTGCCGCCGAAAAGTTTATCCAGGAGGTATGCTGGCGCACTTACTGGAAAGGATGGCTCCATTTGCGCCCGGGTATCTGGGATGATTACCTGGCCGAACGCATGCAGTTACTGGAAGAGCATAAGCAAAATGATCGCTATCAATCGGCAATCACCGGGCAAACTGGCATCGCATGTTTCGATGCATGGGCGCAGGAACTCATCACCACCGGCTACTTGCACAACCATGCCCGCATGTGGTTTGCCAGCATCTGGATCCATACCCTGCAGCTGCCATGGCAACTGGGCGCTGACTTTTTCCTGCGCCACCTGCTGGATGGTGATGCCGCCTCAAACACGCTCGGCTGGCGCTGGGTTGCCGGCCTGCAAACCCTGGGCAAAACGTATTTGGCTACCGCTGAGAATATCCAAAAATACACCGGTGGCAGATTTTACCCACAAGGGCAGTTGGCAACCGAACCGCACCTGCCTGATATTTTGCCGCAACATCCGACACCGCGCGAGTTGAGACCGCTGGCAGTGCCTGATCTGGAGACTGCCAGGATCGGCCTGATCATTGGCGATGATGACCTGATGTCCTATTCCTGGATCAGTAAGCAGGTCGAGATCGCCGCAGTTGCGGGCATCCTGCCGGACACCACTTACCACGAGTTGCAGACTGCCCAACCTGTGATCCGGTTCCGCACTGCCGCCATGGAAAATTTACTCCGCTCTCGGCCACTACCGACAGAGTGCATAACAGAAGGTGGCAATCTGGTAACATCTTTGCCGCAATGGATTGTCTGTAACAAGCTCGAGGCCGTCTGCATGGCCGAACCGGCCATTGGCATCTGGAATAATCTTGGCGAAAAAATTGCCGCTATTTTGCAGGATCATTCTATTCCCCTGTATCTGTTGCGGCGATCCTGGGATGAGGCGCTTTATCCGCACGCTACCCGCGGCTTCTTCAAGTTCAAACAGCAGATCCCAACAGTCATCGACCAATTAGAGTCACTGGACTGACCAAGCCGACCAGTATATGATCACCTGCAGGTATGTATTCCTGCCCTGCATGCAAAGTACTGCTCGAGCGGACACACCTTGACTTCGGCGTAGTCTGGGTCTGCCCGCGCTGTGGCGGCCGGGCTGTCACCGTCAGCTTGCTCAGACGCAAAGTCCAGCGGCAGTTCATCAATTCCATCTGGCAAAAAGTGCGGAGTGATTCCGAAAGTAAACCTCGACCGGATCGCTTGTGCCCGGCCTGCCGGCGACCACTACGCCAACTAACCGACTACGGCATATCCGGGCCACTCGAGCTGGATGCCTGCCGCTCCTGTCAGTTCATCTGGTTCGACCCCGGTGAACGCGAACAACTACCGACAGACCAGGATACTCTCCCCGCAGCCCCACCGCTGCCAGACAAGGCACTGGAAATCCAAACACTCGAGGAAATCGAAAAGATCAGACGCCAGTACCAGCAACCCGCCATCGATTCCGGTCCGCTCACCGACTGGTGGCAGGTGATCTCCAGCATCTTTTCATTGCCAGACACCGGCCGTAAAACAACCAGTAAACTGCCTCGCCAACAAACCCGCGCCAGAAACTGGAGCGGCAATCGCCGCGAACGCGGACGCCGCCACCACCAAGAAAAAGGCAGCACCTGGGGCTACCACAAAGAGTGAATAAGGTGAACAGTCCTATCTTAACATTCAACAGCCAACATTGAACGTTCAACATTCAAAAACTTGCCGCGAATGCCGCCAACGTTCCGTTGGATCTGCTTTTGATGCTAGCCCGGATCAATCACAAACTTCGTAGCGAGACGCAGCGTGAGGTGCTTG
>CAZHRP010000006.1:27517-31617 GCA_964535055.1 uncultured Chthoniobacteraceae bacterium | reverse complement strand
TTCTGCAGCCAGCCTTCAAATGAATCGCAGTGCAGCCAGCACTAACCGCAACTGTGGCATTACAGTCGGTGCTGGCGCGCTTGCGCAAATAAAAGACTCACAAATCTCCAAAAATAATAATGACGGTATAACGCTACAAAATGGCTCTTCTGCATGCACAATTGATAACAACAGAATCGAAAAAAACGGTCGCATAGGTTTATTTCTCGATGGTACTTCTGGTGATGCGGACGGTCCGCAAATCTTAAACAATACCATTGCATCGCATCCAACAGCTGGCATCCTGATTCGCAACTCAGCCCCTACAATCTCCGGCAATTCATTTACCGCCAATGCGGCTGCCGTGCTTGCCGATACCTCAGCTGCCGGAACCGTGAACGACAACACAATCCGGATGAATCAGAATGAAGAAGGAATTTACCTTGAATCCGGGGCACAAACCAAAGTCGAAAGCAACCGCATTCAAGGCCAGTAATTGTGGTAAGCAGATCTTTCCTTTAGTCTGGAAGAATTCCCTGCCGGTTCCAGGTCAGACCACCGGGACCGAAGAGCCTCGCCGTAGTCACTGTTAAGCGGCCAGCTCCTGTCAGATAGATTTGCTCTTGTAAAACCCCCTTACCATATGTCTTTTCGCCGAAAATTGTAACCTTATCTGGTAGCTTAGATTTAAGGATACTCGCAAAAAGCTCCGCACTGCTCGCCGTACGGGCGTCCACTTTCAGCGAAATCCTCTCTGCCTCGATTAGTACTGGATTGGAATCCAGCAGCGTTTCAGTCCCTGATCTGCTCTGAAGCGATCCCAGGGTTTCTCCGGCAGCAAAAAATAATCCAGCCGCGGCTACGCATTCATCCAGAAACCCTCCGGGATTGCCACGCAAGTCTATGACCAGGCTTGAGAGTGGGTTGTGCGCCTCCAGCAACTGGCGCATTTCTTGTGCTGCTCCAGTGTTGAAATTACGCAGTTTCACTTCTCTACCAACTGGCGTTGGCACTGCCATCGCACTACCGACAGAGAATATCTTGCGTTCGATAGTCAGTCGTTTTAGCCGTCCTGCTGCATCTTCAACTTCAATCAGGAGCTGTGTGCCTGGTGCGCCAACGATCTCAAGTGCCGCTAATCCCAAGCTGGCTTGCAACATGTCATGGGCATTCACACTTACCAGGCGCTCACCCGTTTTTATCCCTGCCTGCGCTGCGGGACCACCTGGGAAGGGGTAGCAGTAGAGTCCACCGTTGCTGGCACGCTCGAGTTGCATACCGATTCCACCCGAACCCATTGAGGCAATTGAAAGCAGACGCGCTAGCTCAGCGGCAGGAGTGTACCTGGTGTAAGAATCGAGCGACTTGCAGTAGCCATCGATCAGGCTTTCCACTGTCTGGAGCGGTTGCATTTCTTCAACCGCTGATAGCCTCGATAGTTGAGCGTGCAACCACCCGATATCTTCATAATTACCGTCAGCCGGTTTGCTAAATTGGAATTCCCGGTAACGAATACCAATATTGCGAGCAGAGTCACGGAACATTTCACGGAACATCTCCGCTTTTTCAACCGGTGCATGTAATGCCCTGGTATGATAAACTTCGCAGAATTCCAGCCAGACAGCCAGAGCAGCCTGCCAACTGGCATCCAATTCCTTGGCAGCTGAATCCGGCTTTTCGACCGGTAGCTGTTCCACGGCCGCTGTATTGATGGTAGCTACTACTTGCGTAAAAGCAGTTAATATTAGCAGCAAACGCACGAGCGATTTTCCTGGCACCAATAGCCAATCAGGCTTCTCAAAGCTGGTTTTCGAGTGCGGATTCTCGTTGCTGCAAGTTACGGTTTTGCTGGTCAAGCTGGCGAGTACCACGATTCAGGGCATTTAACTCGCTCTGCCGCTGGTACAGACGATCCTGGGCTTTTCTTTCACTCCAGAATATTCCACCTGCGTTCGGATCGCCAGTCGTTGCGCAACCAGTCACCGCAACCATTACTGTCACCCCCAACAAGCAACGTGTGAAACTTTTTATACTATCATTTTTCATAATTGTCAGCCAGCTGCAGCAATTACACATCAATTTGATTTTCGAGACTCGCCAATCGATTGACCTGACCCTCAATTTGGCCGGTAGTTGAGCTTAGTTCAGATGTTGTGCTGCGGATTTGGCTCACTCTCGAGGTCTGACCTGATCCGGCCTCTTTAATCACCTGCTGCTGGATTTCAATTTCCTTGCGGAACACAGTTGCCTGATCAGAGGCTTCTTTACGTAGCGAGACTACTTGAGTCTTCAGCTTACGAAGCTCCGACTTATTTCCAGCTGTGCGCGCGGCTCGTACCCGGCTTTCCAATGCTGCTACACGTTTGTTCAAGTCTCTATTGTAAGAATAAGCTTCACTGTTTCGCTTACGAGCTTCCGCGATACATGCATCCAACCAGGCTTCTGTAGATGCGTACTTTGCCTTTTTGCCAGCAACGTGTGTTCCATAAGCGAACCCGGAGGTGCCACCTACTGCAGCTCCGATCAGCAGACCCTCTTTTACGTTACCCGTTAGTGCACCTACTAAACCGCCAAGCGCCGCCCCTCCTACGGCACCAATGCCAGCCCCTTGAGCCTGCGTCAGCCGCCCATCCTCAGTTTGCGCACAGCCGACTGCCATTACTGCCACGATAGTTAAAGATACCGGAAACCTAACCCAAAATTTCATTAATTACCTCCTGATAAAACGTTAATGTGTATGCTTGTTTTACGAATGCTATTCATCTATCAAAATCGCGCGTCTGACAAGCTAATTTATTTGCCGATCTATGATTGCTTAAATTTTTCGCTCGGCGTTCGTGGAACGAAGCCGCAGGGTCTTGCGTTCGAGATTATGATGGGCATCGACGAACCGTACCGTGCCGGTACGGGCACGCATCAGCACTGAATGGGTGATCGCGGTGGTACCGTGGACTTCGACTCCCGGCAGCAGCGTACTCTGAGTAATGCCAGTGGCTGCAAACAGAATTTTTTTGCCGCTGGCTAGGTCACGCGACATGAATTGCTGATCAATCCTGCTGCCCCAACCATTATCAATCAGGCTTTGCCTTTCAGCCTCATCCTGTGGCCAGATTTTTGCGCGCATTCCTCCGCCTAGACATCGCAATGCTGCGGCTGCTAACACTCCCTCTGGCGCACCGCCAATCCCGGCATACAAATCAATGTTGGAAGTTCTCAGGGCTGGCGCTAATGCCGCAGCTATATCACCATCCAGGATCATCCGCAATGCAGCACCTTCAGCACCTTTGCGTCTGATCGCTTCGACCAGACCCTGGTTGCGTGGCCGGTCAAGCACGCACACGACCACGTCACGCACATCTTTTCCGAGTACTTTGGCTGTTACTTCAATAACTTCACCAATCGGCGCATCGATATCGATCGGCAACGACTGATCTTCCAGCCAAGCTTTGCGCACGGCCAGCGGATAGGATAATTTTCTCAAGTAAAAGGCGGGGACATCCAGTAGCCCCGAGTCCTCACCTTGTTCACACTGCACCGCAACAATACAGCTAATTGAGTTGGACATCCCCTTGCTCACGTTGGTGGTACCATCGACCGGATCAAGCGCGATCTCAAAGCGCGGGCTACCCTCCCTCCAACTGCCAAGCCGCTCCCCTTTAAATAAGCCGGGTGCCTCATCTTTGATGCCTTCACCTATGGCCACCTCACCACTCATATCCATAAGATCAAACATACCCCTGATCGCATCGCAGGCAGCCGCGTCAGCTTGTTCCTTCTCACCCTTACCGAGCCACTGCAAGGTGTTGAGCGCAGCCATTTCGGTTGCCCTCAAAAAGTCAAATTCATACTGCCGTTCAAGATCCAGTGTTATCATCTTAAAATCATAGATTACAGTGCTGCTCTTACAAGCTGGTACAGATCCTTGATCTGCCTGGTACCATTCCAGCTGCTGGCACTATGGCCCTTTGCATAGACCAGCAAATCCTGTGGCTGACTGTGGTCGTTTGATGGAGTTGCGGCAACAATTATCAGGGAATTTTTGCCACTGAAATCGAGTGCAGTGCGCACCACTTCGTCCAAAGTATCCAGTGGCCTGACCTCTGTCGTCTCGGTCGCAGCAT
>CAZHRP010000006.1:26248-27507 GCA_964535055.1 uncultured Chthoniobacteraceae bacterium | reverse complement strand
AACTACCAGAAAATAGCCACCCCGGTTATATTGTAAAAACCTGATGGCGGCTCTTACCAGCTTGGCCAGCGTGGGAGTTTCCGGTGTTGCTACTGCTTTAGAAACCACTGCTCCTGATTCGAACATTGCCACGACACGCGGAAATTTCCATTCCGGACGCCGCAGGACATCAACCATAGATTTAGCAACATCATATCCCTTGCCGCTGAATTCTGCCGCCAAATTACGGCTGCCGGGATCCGATTGGCCAGCTTCTCCCAGCAAAATGTCCACCCGTTCCAGATCAACCAGTTGTGCTAGTAAAGCTGACTGATCCGTGCCCGGTTTTGCATTAGCATAAAATGGTGCGAGCACCGGCCCGGCAATAGCACCATTGGTAACCAGACCGGTTGTCCGGCCGGCTGTATGTGCATGATCCATCAGGGTACTGAGCGCTTCACCGTCAACCTTCATACTGTACCAGCCATTTTCAACCACCTCACCAGTCGCCAGCATCGACCCGAAGGCTGCGCGATCCGGTTGCCGCCCGTTATGCGAAGGCAAACTAACTGTTGCCGAGTATGGCAACCGATCGAGGCGCAGCTTGCCCGAACTGCCATCATGGCGCAAACGCCTTTGACCCAGTGAGTATTGATCAAATTCATCGGCCAGTATGAGCACTACCGAAAAGGCATCCCTGACAACCCAAAACTTATAGTACACCAGTCCTGCGGTAAGAAATACCAACACGCAGCAAAGTGCTATCAACTTATTGCGGATCCGCATACTCACAGCATGCAGGCAGCTTAATTAATATGCGAGCCCGGAATTATTATCGACCGTACCCAAACCACTGGTATCGCTTAAGAATTAGAGTCAACAATTTCAATTCCAACAGCCAGAGCAGGTTACTGCAGTTGTTGTTCTTCCTGCTGCTTGAGCATCTCGTTCAGCCTGTTAAGCTCAGCAGTTTGTTCGGCGACGGCCTTTCTTGCGGCAGCTATTTCCTCTGCTGACGGTGGCTGACCAGTACCTACCCTGGCTTGTATCCGCATCAGCGCAATTTCTGACCCCACAACTCTTTTGCGTTGAGCTTCCACAGCTGAGCTTAACTGAGCAATACCAGAAGGTTGCTCTAAAGATTCGCTCTTGAGTACCTCGCTACCCTCCCCAGAGCGAACCGACTGCTCGGTTGGATTACTCGACTCAGTAATTTCTGTAGAATCTGTTTCAACAGCTTGATCTTCCAGTTCCAATTCTTTTCTTAAACTTTCCAGTAC
>CAZHRP010000006.1:18029-26238 GCA_964535055.1 uncultured Chthoniobacteraceae bacterium | reverse complement strand
ACAGCTTTGGTGCGTTCGATTTGGGACGCTGCGTCCATCTCACTTGCACTCTCGGCATCTGGACTCACAGGCGCTAGTTGTGCTGAATCGCTATCGATGGCATCGACGTCCTCCCCGGTCACGCCCAGGTTCGGCTGCTGGTTGGCAATATACCAAGCGGCACCGACCAGGCAGACGGCCGCGAGTACCACCAGCAAGCGCCAGAACCCGCCTTTTTTAACTCTTACGGGTGGCAAATATTCAGGCGGGAGTTCCTCATGACTTTTCTGACGGTGCTTACCCGAAGTGGTAATTGGCAAGTTGCGCGTTTTGTCCTCCACGCTGGTTTGATCTGCCAGGTTGGCTGCCGTTTTCTCGTTGCGCTTGCGAACCCTTCGGCTTGGTAGCGTTTGGTCAAACAGGTCTCTGCCAGCGATAATTTCTGCCATGGTTTCCGGACGACCGACAGAGCGCTTGTCAAGGCAAGTGGCAACAATTTCCTCCCATACACGCGGCACCTCTGGGTTTGCAAAACCGAATTCACGGCGTCTCTCAGCTAGCGATGCCGGTAGAACTAAACGAATTTCCCTAAGGATGTCATCTGTTTCGTAAAATGGCGGCTTACCAGTGATACAGTCGTATAGTGTGCAGGCCAGTGAGTAAATATCATCGCTCGGACGCTGTACTTCACCGTCTATTTGTTGCGGACTCAAATACGGCAATTCATCCATGGCATCCGGAATCCTCGTAGCGCGCTGTACGTTGTCGCTAAGCACTCTGGTGATCGCAAAATCTGTGATCTTCACCTCGCCATTTGGCTGCAAAATAATACAGGACGGGTTAATCTCGCCATGGAATAACCAGTGGTCTGCGTGAACTCTGGTCATCACATCAGTTATTTGCGGCAACACTTCCGCAAGTGTATTCAGGCTTACTTGACCACCGGGGCTCTCCTGTAGCAAGTCACGCAAACTCTTGCCTTCTACCAGCTCATTAACTATTGCAACCCAGTCGCCACTCTCAATCAATTCGTAGGTCTGTGCAATTTCGCTGTAATGTAATTGCTGCACCTGCTCAACTGCCCGTCGCAATTGAAGCAATCCAGCTTCATCGCAAAATGCAACGGCCGGATATAGCTTGAGCGCCACCTGGCGGCTATCCTGCTGATCGATACACGCCCAAGTCAAGCCTACCGGATTGGTACCCAATAATGTTTCAAGCTTGAAACGGCCAAATAATTCCGCGCCAGGTACAAAATTCTGCAGTGGCAGCTCAATCCCGAGTTCCCTTTGAATCTGCTGCGTTTTATTCATACTAGCTTCTAATTACGCTTATATTTACCATAGCTCAAGAAACTAAATTATAGCCCGACCATGAGCTTAGCGAGCTCTAACTTTGCGTTGGTGGTTCCTGTCCTGAGCCCTCCAGCGAACTGTGCAGATCAAGCGCTTTGCTTTTGCTGGTGAATCGGCCACGCACAATACTTGTAACTACCGCCGCAGTTAAGATTAATGAAATTGCCAGCATCGCCACTTTACCCCGGCCACTGGTGATACTCTCCCCGAAAACCACAAACCCCACTGTGAACAAACTGGTTGTCGCCAGTGAAATCGGTAGAAAAATACGGAACGGTACCCGCACAAAACCTAAAATTAAATTATGCAGAAAAAACGGTATTCCCGGGGTAACGCGCAACAGCAAGGTCAGTTTGACCGCATTACTGCGTGATAATTCCGGCAACTCGACTTCCAAAAAACACAGTAATTTGTTGACCAGTCCCCGAGCCGGATTGGCAGCTACCCAGTACGTCCACGACATATTAATACCCATAGCCAACAGGGTCAGTAAAATGGCACCCACTAACCCGAACTTTGGTGTGAATACTACTCCCGCCAGAATCATAAACGGGCTGGCTGGCACCGGAAAAGCGGGCAATATTACGAGTGCGGCAAATAGCCATAGCGGGCTTTCCCGACCCCGCTCGATGGCAACCTCCAGCCATTGCTGCAGTTTAGCCAAATCAACCCCCGACCACCAAAGCCAGAAAACTACCGCCAATAACAGACTGAATGATAGCCACAGGATTACCTGAAACCTGGGTTCTCCCCAAAGTTTGGTTAGCGCCCTGACCATTACCGATTGTTTAGTTTTTTTCATCAGCCGAATTGATTTAGCCACAGATCACGCGCCGCTATGATTTCTTCACGTGTCCGCCGTGGACTCATTTCCCACACAAGCAAGCAGTTTTTGGGTAGTAAGGGAATCAGTTTTTGATAATCAATCTGCCCTGCAAATGGCTGCAAGTGGTCGCCGGCAGGCCAATCGACATCATGCAGATGGCAACCGAAGACCTGGGAACGTATGCGGGCCAGCCACTCTGCGTGATCAATCAAAGCCAGATTTTCCTTGATTTGAATGTGACCAATATCGTGCCAGTATCCGACGAATGGGGACTCAGCACTTTCCAACAATCCTTGCATCTCGCGTTCGCTGGGAATTTCTTCATAGGCTTCACGGCTTTCAACACCAAGATGCACATTATTGTTTGCAGCATATTCCGCCAGCTCTTGCAGCGCAGCCTTGGCTCTTTCTAAGTACAACGCAGCACGCTTTTCACGCAGTTTGACCGCTTGCAACTTCAATCTGACGTAGGCCCGTCCCAGATACCCTCCCTGCTCGGCCAACTCTATTAGTTTATGAGTGAATGCCGGCATTGGTACCCGTCCCATATGTAATACCACATTCGGGGCACCCAGTTGCCGGGCAAAATCTATGGTTCGTTTGGTCAGCTTGAGCGCCCGTTTTCGTTCACTTTCACGGTGTGAAGTAAATTCATAGCAATTGGGCGAAGCTCCCATTACTTCCACTGGCAATGGACAAAAGTTATGCAAACTTGAGACCCGTAGACCACTCCGTGCGACATACTTGCAAATCCCCTCCATCAAAGATAAGCGCACGCCATGACCGAGCTCCACAGCCTCAAAGCCCAATTCCACTATTTCTTTGAGCATGCTTTCACCACGCGTATGGCGATGGCTATTCCAGCAGGTCGATAAGGATAACATATGATCGGACAACCTTGTGCCAGCTGACAAATAAAGCAAGCCCCACTCGATCCTGACAAACACAATCAATTATTGTCAGCCGCTTGCCCATGAACTAGTTTTACAAACCATGGCTACCACGAAAGAAAATGACCTCAACCCCAGAGAAAAAGAAATGTGGCTCAAGGCAATGAGCGCCTTCGAGCTGAAAAACTACGGCTACGCGGTCAGTTTACTCGACTCCGTCCTGAAAGTAGAACCCGCATTTCTCGATGGACGCAAATTAATGCGCCGGGCTCAGATAGGTGCCACTAAAGGCAAAAAGAAATTACTCGTTAATTTAGGGGGAGCTTCGCTCGGCGGCTTACGCAATAAGGGCAAGATCGAAAAAGACCCCAACGCAGCCATGGTCGAAGCCGAAAAAATCCTCTCCTCTGATCCCGGTAGTACTGCCGGTAACCGTCTGTTGTTCGAAGCCGCCGAAGCTGTTGAGCTTATCGAGGTAGCGACCTTCGCACTCGAAACTCTGTATGAAGCCAATCCTAAAGATACTAAGATCATGCATGAACTGGCGCAGTACTACATGCAACACGAATTGCCCCATAAGGCACTCGAAATCTACAACAAGATCGTAGAAATGAAGCCCAACGACCTTGAGGCCATCAAGGGTGGCAAAGACGCCTCAGCCGCCGTTTCCATGGCCTCGGGTGGCTGGAATGAAGCCGAAAGCTACCGCGATGTGATGAAAAATAAGGAGGAAGCAGTTTCGCTGGAGCAACAAAGTAAAGTGGTTCGTAGCGAACAGGGAATCGATCAGTTGCTCGGTGAGTTGGGACAGAAATATGAGGAGGATCCGAATAACATCGAGGTCGTCCGCCGGATCGCCAGCCTCTACGAACAAAAGGGTGAATTGCAACTTGCTGTGGAATGGTTCCAGTATGCCGGCAAGCTTGCCAGTGGCACTGATTCCAACATCGAACGCAAGGCATCCGATCTACAGGTCAAGCTGCTTGATCAACAGATTGCCGAATACGAAAGCGCTCAGCAACAGGCCGAAGAGAGCGGCGCCGACTTTGAGCAGCAGGAAGATTTGTCCAAGCTGAAAGCTGAGCGTGCCGATCTTGTGCTGACCGAAAGCCGCAAGCGTGTCGAACGCAACCCAACCGACTTGGCGCTGCGCTTCGAACTGGGTGAGCAGCTATTTCTGGCCGGGCATTACAAAGAAGCTATGCCCCAGCTGCAAAAAGCCAAACAAAGTACCAACCTGAAAATTAAAGCATCCAATCTACTTGGGCAGTGCATGGTCAAAAATAATATGCTGGATATGGCCAGCAAACAGTTCGAGGAAGCGATTGAGGGCATCGATACCATGGATGCCGCTAAAAAAGAACTGCTCTACAATCTCGGAATTACCTATCAGCAAATGAACCGCTCCGATGACTACATCGAGTGCATGAAGAAAATTTATGAGTCTGATATGAGCTACCGTGATGTCGATGAGAGGGTAATGGCATCGTATCAAAAATAACCAGTCGTCAGTAATCGAAATCAGGCTTGACTGGCATTCCCATCAAGCAGTGCTCAGAGCTCAATATATTAAAAAAACCAGTTAATTCCAGTAACGAAGACATGTCTGGTGCCCCATTCTCCACCAAGCTTCTGCGCCTGCCAGCGGTAGCCTACTTTGAAAGTCACCCCTTTGGTCACCGGAATCCTGAATCCCGTAGTAATCCAGTTAAGGTTAAAGCCATTGTCATCAAATTCGTAAAAGAATTCCTCTTCGAGGAACCAGCGCGCTGAGGTGCCGGGGAGCTGCCAGGGCGAAACCAGCAGCAACTGGTTGCGAAATCGAAATCGGTCATCCAGAAAATCTGCTTCAAATATCCGGTGCTCGAGCCGCGCACGATTAAGTATGAACCAGCCATCTCGCACACCTCGCCAGCTTAAATTGATTAATGGACGATGCTCGTTACGGGTGCCACCTATATTGATCCAGGCCCGCCGATAGCCGGCATCAATAGCAAAGCCGCTGCCCAGCTTGCGCCCCAAAGTCAGGTCGACGTAACTGATTGCAAACTCATCAATGCCGGTACGCGTTGCAAAGTTACTGATCGAAGCGAGGTACCAGTCTTTATGGATGGAATATCGCAGCAGCAAATTTTGGCTGGTACCACTATCCGTATCTGCCTGTGACACTGGCATACGCCCAAGCAGGAATCCCAGCAGCAAACAATAGAAAATTATACGCATGAAGCTGTAAATATTGGGATCAGGTCGCTTCCGCGTCCTCGGCAATCGCTTTAACCATATCACTGAAAATCACTTTATGGATCGGATATAAAAAATTCCAGTAAAGGACACCACCTAGTCCGGCAGGCTTAAAGTAAGCTGTCTGAACCAGCCGGGCACCCCCATCTTCAGCAATCGTTTCCCATTCCAACCAGGCTTTACCTGGCACTTTCATCTCGGCGCGCAAACGCAGAAGTTTGTTAGTGTCCACCCGTTCAACACGCCAGAAATCTACCGATTCTCCCGGCAGCAGATTCACTGGATCACGGCGTCCACGCCGCAAGCCCGGTCCACCCAGCAGTTGATCGAGCAGACCACGCAACTCCCATGCCCACTCCCATGTCAACCAACCCTTACGTCCACCCAGGCTGGTAAATGAAGCAAAGACTTGCTCGGGCGGAACTTTGACGTGCCGGGTACGAACTTCACGTATCATCCCCTGCCAGTCCACCAGTTCATAGGTGCTGGTGTTACTACCCAGTGCATTGCTCCAGCGGGTTTCAACATTGTTACGGTCGATTTTTGCCTGCGCCAGTTCAACTGCACGGCGGTAATTGACCGGCGTGATCTCCGGAAATTCTCGTGTCGCCTTAGTCGTATCTGCCAGAATTGGTGCCACGACACCTTCGACCAAGGGCACCGCCAGACTATTGGGAATCGGTGTCACCATACCAACCCACAACGCTGCGAGAGTTGGTGCCAGCACTGGCACCGGCACAATCATTCTCTTAAGCCCGTTAACTTCAGCATAAACCAGCATCATTTGCTTGGAGGTGAGCTGGTCAGCTCCAATATCCAGTATCCCCATCGGTTCCCGCTCAATCGCTGCAACCAAATACGCCAGAACATCGCGAATCGCGACCGGTTGCACCATGTTCAAGATCCACTTCGGTGCTATCATCGCCGGTAGCCGTTCAGTCAAATATCGCACCATTTCAAATGAGGCTGAGCCCGAACCAATGATCGGCCCGGCCCGAAATTCCGTACCCGGTAGCGCCTCACGCAAAATTCGTCCGGTTTCTATCCTGCTGCTAAGGTGACCGGAAATTTCTCCACCCTGCGGCAATAAACCACCCAGGTAGACAACATGTTTTAAGTGCTTGCCTGCAGCTACAAAGTTATTGGCTGCCTGCCTGTCACGCGCCGCAAAATCTCGCCCGGAGTACATCGAATGAACCAGGTAATATGCTGCATCAATTCCTGCCAGAGCTTGCTCGAGAGATTCCCCGCCTTCGAGCAGATCACCTTTAACAACCTCAACCTGCTCTGACCAGTTGCGCCCGATAATCCGGCGGCTATCGCGCACCAAAACCCGCACCTCATGAGCGGCCGCAATCAGCAGTGGCACCAGTCTGCCACCGATATACCCTGTAGCACCAGTTACTAAAATTTTCATATAAAACAGTACGAACGCAGCTGATAAATTGTTGGCTGTCCTGCACCAATTACATCCATGCCGGTATCATTCCACAAGCTCCAGCGTCATCACACACTCGAGATGGCGGGTCTGTGGAAACATATCAAATGGCCGGGTTCTGGTGAGCCGGTAACCATCGGCTAAAAATTCTTTGAGATCCCTAAGTTGAGTCGCCGGGTTGCAGGAAACATAGATCACTCGGCGCGGACGAAAGCTAAATAACTGCGCCAGAAAACTTCCGTCGCAGCCGCGTCTGGGAGGGTCGATAATGACGCAACTGCGCCCGGCCGCAAACTCAATCCCGGCAAAGATTTCAGCAGCATCAGCGGCAAGAAACTCACAATTAGTAATCCTATTGGCAACCATGTTCTGACGGGCCCAGGTAACTGATTTTTTGCTTAATTCGACACCGGCAACCATCCGAAAGCGATCAGCGCAGGCCAAAGCAAATAATCCGCACCCGCAGTACGCATCAATCAAATACTCCAGCCCGCCAGCTACCGCCTCGTTCACCACGTGGTCTACCAATTGCGGCAACAGAAACGGATTATTCTGAAAAAATGTCCCTGCTGCAAATTGCAGCGTCAACTCCCCCACTCTCTCGGTAATGATCTGATTATGATCGTTGGTTACCCCATCTGCCGAGTGTCGCACCAGCACGGTCGCTCCCTTCTTGCGCCCCGCAGCATCTAACCTGATTCGCTTACGCAATGCCGGCAATGCAGCATTAATTTCCGGTGTAGCAAGCGGGCATTGCTCAACATCTACCAGGTCATACCTTCTACCCACTTCAAGAAACCCGATGGCCCCTACCTGCCCGCCGCCAGGCTTGTTGTAATGCGGTGTGAGCTTGGTTCGGTAACCATAAGCACGTGGCGAACCTGCTACCCGGTCAACACTTACAGCTACTCCTGCCATTCGCTCCAGCAAATCACTCACCTGCTTTTGCTTCCATTCCAATTGCGCTGAGTACGCCAGGTTCTGATACTGACACCCACCACAACGACCAAATAGTTTGCATTCGGGATTAATCCGGTCAGCGGATGGCTGCAGCACCTCCAGCAGATCGGCTTCAGAGTAATTCTTGTGATTCCGAAATACCCGTGCCCGCACTAAATCTCCGGGCAAGGAAAAGGCTACCATTACAACCCAGTTATTCAGCCGTCCAACCCCCACACCGAGGTTGGTCAGATCTTCAATCAACAATTCTATTTCCTGATGAAACGCAAAAGGATGCGGAGTAAAACTGGATGGCTGACGGCGTTGATGGTTCGTTGGCATTACTTGGATAGATCTAACTTCAGTCGACTGTTACTATCACTCACAAACCTCGATTACAAAATCCAGCGCGTTCAGTCGAAACTCCTTTGCCGGGTAAAAAACCTGCCAGATGACCCAGCCAAACTGAGCTCATCTCAGCCGCCGGATCTTTAATAAGTGGTGGATGCTCCTTAGTGAATGAATAACTTGAATTTGAAAA
>CAZHRP010000006.1:1312-18019 GCA_964535055.1 uncultured Chthoniobacteraceae bacterium | reverse complement strand
GTGCTCCACAACAGCCGCATTCGGATGCAATCCGAGCGACTCGATTAGCTGCAGTACAGTGCTGTTCCCGGACAGCTCATGTTGCTCGCCATTGACGCTGATATTCATGCTGCAGTTCGGGGCTTTAGAATTGCGTTATCCCAGTCTTTCCAGACCGGCTCTAATCCTGCTGTTTTCAATAACTCTGCCATCTGCTCAGCCGATCGCTCATCGGCAACCGCAAACTGCTCGGCAGCTGCGCAATCGCCGCCTGTCTCTGCTTCCGAATTAATCCTGCGACCGCGCACTGTCAGGTGTAGATTGTCCTTGCCCTGCCCAGTGTAGCCACCCGGGTCAGTCTGGCTGCCGGCACTCATCATAGTTACGCCAAAGCGCAAGACCGCATCTCGAAATTGCGGTGATTCGCGCGTGCTGAGAACTATACCGACTGTCGGAAAACTAATCCTCAAGGCACAGATAAGCTGGATAAACTCGCGATCAGGAAGCGAGTGTTGCGGCTGAAATCCACCTGCTGCCGGACGTAACCTGGGTAGACTTACCGTTAATTGAGATTTCCAGCAATGCCGTTGCAGGTAGTGCAGATGTGCAGCTATCGCTATTGCCTCTTTACGCCAATCCGATAGCCCGAAGAGTGCTCCAATTCCGATCCTTCGAAATCCCGCAGCATGGGCCCGCTCAGGTGTCTCCAGCCGCCAGTCAAAATTTCGCTTGGGGCCGGCAGTGTGCATTTCGGCGTAAGCATCGCGGTCGTACGTTTCCTGGTAAACCACCAACCCCTCGGCACCTGCGTTAACCATACTGTGATAATCCGAGGTTTCCATCGGTCCTACCTCAAGTGCTACAGATGGTACCTCTGTGGATGTCAATTGAATGCACTCTTCGAGATAACCATTAGACACAAACTTTGGATGTTCACCGGCGACCAGCAGAATGCTGCGAAATCCAAGTGCCGCAAGATGACTCACTTCGGTGCGAACTTCAGAGGTCGTGAGGGTTACCCGCAAAATCGCATTATCCCGCGAAAACCCGCAGTACTTACAATTATTAACACATTCATTGGAGAGGTAAACGGGCGCAAACATCCTCATTGTACGACCAAAATTCTGGCGGGTTAAATTATCGCTTCGATTGGCCAATGCTTGCAACTCACGGTCGCTGCAAGGTTCAATCAATGCGCTGAACTCCCTAATCTTACGCGTATTTAAATAACTTTGAGTATTGTACTCAGCAGCAAAAGACATAATAAACTCTACCGTATAGGTGCTTTTGATATAAGCAAGTGGTCATAAACCGGCTTCGCATCCAGCTTCAGACAATCCGCGTAAATTGTTAATGTGATTAAAATACCTGTCACCCAAACTACCTACACGGTATCAAAAAAAGCTGAAGATGCCAAACATGATGATTTGGTCTTACCTTTGCTTGAGCGTTTTGAACCTGCCCTCAAGGACGCACTTACAGCGTCTCTCAATGATCATTTTGACCATCAGGTTGTCGCTCCTATTACCAACGACATTCTGGAATTTTGCAGCCGTGATGGCAAACGCGTGCGTCCGCTACTTTACTTGGAAGGGCGTAAAATATTTGCCCAGCATGCCGCTGGCGAGCCACTCTCAGATAGTGATCTGGCACCCGCAATCGGCCTGGAATTACTGCATGCTTTCATTCTTGTGCACGACGACTTAATTGACCGCTCGGACTTGCGGCGCGGCAAGCCAGCCATGCATCGCCTGGTTGAAAAACGCCTCAGTGCCCTGGCTGATCGTGATCGGGCAGGACGCAACATCTCATTGGTTATAGGCGACATCATTTTTGCTCTGGCGCAAAAGTGCGTATTATGCAGTGGCTTTAACAATGCTCCGGCAGCAACCGCCAAACTACTCGATTACATGGTGGCCACAGGTGTCGGGGAAATTTCCGACATTATCTTCGGTATCCAGGATATTGCGAAAGTATCCAGGCAGGATATCGAGTGGATGTACTGGCTGAAAACCTCGCGTTACACAATCGAGTGCCCTTTGACTATTGCCGCGACCCTTAGTGGCGTTGACAGTACTTATGCTGATAAAATTGGACACATTGTGGCACCTGCAGGCATGGCCTTTCAAATTGAAAACGATCTCAAAGATTTTGCTGCCTTTGAGGTATCAGATAACTTCGTGCCTGATGATTTGCTGGAGGGCAAAAAAACCGCGGTGGTACGCATGGCCTTCGATATGCTGGACGAAACGGATAAGTCGTTTCTGCAACTTTGTCTCAGCGGACTCAAACCCAACGAGTCAACAGTCAATAAAGTACGGGAACTCATCTTTAAGAGCGGGGCATTAGTTGCCATGCACAATGAATCCGACGCTTTGTTTACCGAATCCGTCAAGCGCCTGGAAGGCTCGGGATTGCCGTCAGAATTAGTGAATGATTTCTATGAATTATTCTTGAAATTGCGTAAGATCACCAAAGGAGAATAATGATTGCTACAGAATCAACAACCGTCGGACAGGCCGCTGCGCAATCGGGATCCGCATTGGCCAAAACTTCACCTGCAACGGGAAAGGCTGTTGTGATAGGCAGCGGCTTTGGTGGACTTGCTTCAGCGATCCGCCTTCAGGCCAAAGGTTACCAGACCACTTTATTTGAGAGTCGCGACAAACCGGGCGGTAGAGCTTATGTTTACGAACAGGATGGTTTCAAATTTGACGGCGGTCCCACTATCATTACAGCACCATTTCTGATCGATGAACTTTTTGAACTAAGCGGCAGAAAAACCAGCGACTATCTAAACATCGTACCTGTCAGCCCTTTCTATCGCATCCGCTTTCATGATGGCAAAGTTTTCGATTACACCGGCAATGAAGAAGAAATTGTGTCAGAAATACGAAAGTTTGCTCCCGATGATGTGCCCGGTTACCTGTCTTTCGTAAAGCGGTCGCGTGACATTTTCGACCGCGCATTCACTGACCTGGCCGACCAGCCATTCAGCAACATCAGTGATATGCTGAAGATTGCACCCGATTTGGTACGCCTGCAATCACATCGCTCAGTCTACAGCCTGGTTTCGCAATATGTGAAGGATCCATACCTGCGACAGGTGTTCAGCTTCCACCCACTGTTGATTGGCGGTAACCCGTTTCAGTCCAGTTCCATTTATTCCATGATCCATTACCTCGAACGCAATTGGGGTGTGCACTTCGCTATGGGCGGTACCGGGGCCGTGGTCGATGCTCTAGTAAAACTATTTCAGGAAATGGGTGGTCAGTTACACCTGAATTCGCCGGTAGCAGAAATCACTGCCGCCAACCAGAAAGTCACCGGAGTGCGTCTCAAGCATGGTGGCACTTCACCGGCGGAAATTGTGGTCTCAAATGGCGATACAGCCAATACCTACCGCAAGATGGTCAATCCAAAATGGCGGAAAAAGTGGACTGACTCCCGGCTCGAAAAAATGCGTTACAGCATGGGGCTGTTTGTCATTTATTTTGGTACTGACCGTACCTACCCGGACCTGGCACATCATACGATCCTGCTTGGTTCCCGTTACAAGGAATTGCTGGATGATATCTTCCGCAATAAGGTTCTAGCCGAAGATTTTTCACTCTACCTGCACGCTCCCACCAGAACTGATCCCAGTCTGGCGCCTCCCGGCTGCGAAAACTTTTATGTGCTTTCACCAGTCCCCAACCTGCGCGGTGACGTCGACTGGGAGCAGGAAAAAGAAGCATACGCAGATCGAATTTTAGCATCCTTGGAAGAGATTTGTCCTGACCTGCGCAAACACATTATCAGCAAATACATCATGTCGCCATTGGAATTTGAATCTGATTTGGATGCCTTTGTAGGTTCAGCCTTCCAATTTGAACCGATCTTGACCCAAAGCGCCTGGTTCCGCCCGCACAATAAGAGTGAAGAGTTAGAAGGTCTCTATTTTGCCGGTGCAGGGACCCATCCCGGCGCAGGCATGCCGGGCGTTCTTTCCAGCGCCAAAGTCCTGCAACACCTGATCCCGGCCAGAGGTTAACGGCTGACTTTTAATGGCCCAGCAAACTGAGCAGCTCGCGGCCAGTTACCGTCACTGCCGCGAAGTCGCCTCCGCCCATGCTAAAAGCTTTTACTTTTCATCGTTCGCTCTGCCGCCAGCTAAACGGGCCGCCGCCTATGCAATATATTCATTCTGCCGCTACGCGGATGATACCATTGACGTTGCCTGCGAACAAAATCCAGACGCCAAAGTAGCCGCACTGGAAAAGTTACAGGCGGATTACAGGGCGATCCTGGCCGGGGATGCTCAGGCATTACCATTTGCACCGGCATTTGCCGACACTATTATCAAGTATTCCATTCCGGAAAAGTACTTTACCGACCTCATCCACGGTGTTGGTATGGACATCGGCAGGGTGCGCATTCAAAATTGGCTAGAGTTACGTGAGTATTGTTATTACGTGGCGTCCGTCGTTGGCTTGATAATGGCAGTCATATTTGGTTTAGACGCCGACGATGAAGCTGGCCGCCAAAATGCCATCGAGTTGGGAATTGCCATGCAATTAACTAATATTCTTCGCGATGTTGCCGAAGACTACCAGCGTGACCGCGTGTACCTGCCGGCAGCTGAACTCCATCAGGCAGGCTTGTCAGAAGATGACCTCGCAGGCAACACTGCGAGCACCAAGCTCCGTCACTTTATCAGCGACCAACTGGCCCGTGCCCGCTCCTACTATTTAGCCAGCGAACCCGGCATCCGAAAACTCGACAACGACGGCTCCCAACTGACAGTCTGGACTATGCGTCATGTCTACTCCGGAATCCTCGATCAGATCGAGTCTGCAGACTGCAATGTGCTGGCTGGCAGGGTTGCCACATCATTTCTCAAAAAACTTCAACTTGGCCTGCGGGCCTGGCGCGACTGCCGTAAGTCAAAATGACCACGCCGGAAAATATTAATACGGTTTGGACAACATGGGCACTTCGCCCAACTACCATACTGATCAGGCGTGCCCTGAAGAAGAATTTCTGCGGTGCCTGGATCTCAAGCAAACAGCTGATTGCCGAGTCCAAGGCTAGTGGACGACCGCTCATTTGCTGCGCCAGCCATACTAATTGGTGGGACGGGTTTGTGGCCGCTGTTATCCACCGTGAATGTACCCCTGCGCGACACTTCACCTTGATGCAAGAGCAACAGCATCTCGCAAAATATCCATTTTTCAAGCTGAGCGGCGTATTCGGCGTGGATCTGGATGGCTCAGCAATCAAGGGCGTCCGCCATGCTCTGCACAGACTGCGCAACCCCAGCTGCGAACTTTGGATGTTTCCCCAAGGTAAGTTTTGTCACGCCGATGACCCGGTCCAGATACTGCCGGGTGCCAGCTTGCTCGCACGCCGCTCCAATGCATTTCTGATACCTCTCTGGTTTCATTATCAGTGGTTGTTTGAGAGTAAACCCGCACTATTTATCGATGTTGGTGAACCGCTCGCACCTGAGAGCGCAGACAACCTGGAGCAATCGCTGGAATCACTGCGACGCAACAACTCGCAGCGACGCAATCCAAACTCCTATGCGCCCTTGATTAAACCAACACTCTCGCTCAACAAGGTTTGGGAGCTTTGGGCGCAACGTCTCGGGCTCCTCAAACAAACCAAGAAATTTGAACCATGGAACCGTTAACTCTCACCCAGGCAATACTGCTGGCAATCCCGTGCCTGATATTACTGAATGTCCTTAGCTTCGTAATTATCAATCTGGCCGTTTTCCGTACCCCTGCGCCAGATTGCGGTAATGGGTCAAGCAAGTTGCCAAAACTTTCGGTGCTGGTGCCTGCCCGCAACGAAGAACGCTCGATAAAAGCGTGTTTGTCATCGCTTGCTGGCCAGGATTATCCTAACCTGGAAATTATCTTGCTGGATGACGGCTCAACCGATCGCACCGCCGAAATCGCCCGTGAGCTTGGCTTTGACATGCATGGCAAACTTCGGATCAGCGCAGGTGATCCACTACCTTCCGGATGGACTGGCAAAGGCTGGGCATGCCACCAGCTTTCGCAACTCGCCAGTGGCGACTGGCTGCTATTTACCGATGCTGACACCGTGCATCAACCCGGCAGTTTACGCAGCATCATAAAATTCGCCATAGATCAACAGGCGGACTTGTGTTCAGCGTGGCCACGGCAGATTACCGGTACGCTGGCTGAAAAGTTAATCATCCCGCAAATCTATCTGCTTGTGCTTGGCTTCCTGCCGCAGTTTCTGCTCAGCCTGTTCCAACGCTTTACTGGTTTATCACGACTGCTCCCGACTTCCTTACTACGCTCACTGGGTGCTGCTAACGGCCAGTTTATGCTGTTCCAGCGCAGCGCGTATGATGCTCTGGGCGGTCATGCCAGCGTCAAGAACCACCTGGTCGAAGATGTTGCTCTGGGCCGTGCGGTCGCTGCCCGTACTGCCGACGGAATGCGCCTCATCAACTGCGATGGTTCCCGGATCGTCAGCTGTCGCATGTATCAGTCAATTGCTGAAGTCTGGGAAGGATTTACCAAGAATTTACGCCAAGCCTTTGAAGATAGCCTGGCAACATTCCTGGTCTCGCTGTCAGTCCAATTTATCGGTTTTATTCTGCCATTTTTTATCGTCTGGCTTGGTGGCTGGTGGACACTGGGCGGATTGCTGCAAATAGCAACTGTTTACCTGATTCGCGGTCTGCTGGCAGCGCGCTTCCATGGATCATGGCTGAGCGTACTTCTCCACCCAATCGGTCACGGCTTCGCCCTGGCTATCGCGCTCAATAGCTGGCGCCGCTGGGCTGGCAGCCAGGTGCGCTGGAAGGACCGCGATTACTCACAACAATCACTCGGCTAGCCTTACCGATCTAACAACGAAAGTACAATTATCGGTCGTCAGGCTACCGTGTATGCTATCTGCCTGCCTGCACTAAAATTTATCAATCGGTTGTTCAAAAAAACCAGAATCTCCGCCCGCAAAGTCTTGCATCCTTTGTTCCAACGCTTCGCATCATCCAAAAGTTTTATTGCATAGCGCATACCGGTAAAACGGATGTTTTGTACTCCTTGATCGAGCAGTCTGGAAATTTCTTTATCAAGCAGCTGAAAAAATACCAACTCATAACCAAAACTGGCTTGCTCTGCCAGCACCGGCAGGGCGACTTCCACCGGTGGCGGAGCGAGGCGCACTTCCCTGGCCACTTCGTCATAGCCAATGCCTTCCAATATCATCTGAATAGCCTGCTCGACTTCAATAGTAGTAATCACCGTGCCCTGGTGGTGTTCATCCAGATAATTGTGCACTCCCTGTGCCACATGACCCGATAACCACCACTTCTCGTAACCGGCTGCGCGAGCTGCTGCCCTCAGCGAATTATCAACCCACTGTCGGTTAAAGGTAGTCGTATATCCTGCGTCATGACTGACTAACGGTAATCTGTCAGGCAAGGCGATCATTTCTTTTTCTCAAATAGCTCCTGTTGATTGCGATTCGGACGCGGTCGTTTGCCTAATGATTGAATCTCATCTAAAAATTCGCCAATGTCTTCAAATTGTCGGTATACCGAAGCATACCGAACGTAGGCAATATCATCCAACTCATGCAGCTTCTGCATAACCTTGGCACCAATAATGCGATGCGGCACTTCTTTGGGAAATTCCTTCTCCAGTTCAAGTTGGATCTCGTTGGCCGCGTCCTCCAACTCACCAATACTAATCGGACGTTTCTCACTGGCCCGCATCATGCCTCCCAATAATTTCTGACGATCAAAACGCTCGTGCCGACCATCGCGTTTGACCACATGCAAATTTGCCCGCTCGATTTCTTCATAGGTCGTGAATCGATAGCCACATGCCAAACATTGGCGCCGCCGACGAATCGACTGCTCGTCTTTCGAAGCTCGTGAATCAATCACCTTATCTTCGATATTTTGGCATTTGGGACACCGCATAAATCATGTTGTAGTACTGGTAGCTACGACTACACAATATGTTGTGTTGATAGAAAATATCAAGACTTTTTCTATCCACCTATTTAATGCCCGCAATTACTGGTTAACGGCCATTGCAATTTCAGAATTGCCTGCAACCCCCTAATTCATTAGGTAGTTAGTCGCAATGCCCTGGAATAAACTACCACTACGCTTACTGACCCTTGGTCTGGCACTTCTGATGACAGGCTTACTTGGCTGTCCACGCCAATCCAAGCAAGAACAACCCGACCTGATTATTCTGCAGACCGGTCGATTGCGGGGCAATGTTTTTCCTCACGGAATTGGGGTGCAACCCACTATCCCTTATTTTGCTTACATCGGTGGCTATGTGGAACAGGTCCGCCGTGAAGCAGCCGCCAGCGGGGCTGAAGTCGTTCTGGTAGACCTCGGTGACAGCTTGGGAGGATCATTTAGCAGTTACACCACTGGACACGCCAACATGGTAGCATTCTTCAATGAGCTGAACTACGACGCTGTGGCACTCGGTAATCTCGATGCCGACATACCTCCCGAAATCATAAGCCAGCTCAATATGCCGGTACTCACGCCGTTTGCGGCGCAGGATGGCCAACCGCTGCCACCAAATGCCACATTCCATACCTCCCTGCAAAGCAAACTCGGTACCCTTGTCCTGCTTGCCAACTTTCTTGATTCCACCCCCAAGTCCGAGCAACCGGAAAAGTTTCCGACCCGCTTTGCAGGTACTGACGAAGTTTTCCCATTGCGCGATTATTCCCGGCAGATCGCAACTATCCCCGACTGGGAGCAAGCTGCGTTGCGACTCCTGATGTTGATGAAATTTGAACCGGGCAGTGAGTCTGCCAAACAGTTTGTCAATCAAATGCTGGACTTGGGAGTCAACTGCATCATCGCTCACCGGATTTATTCCAGCAAGCTTCAGGAAGGCTGGTCACAGGACGACTTGGACGACTACCCGCAAGCCGTTAACATGAATATCATGCGCCGCAATTCCGGCTTTTCCGTGGCTCGCACGGACCTGAAACGGAATGCCAATAGCTGGCAGCTTCTGCGTCGGGAACTGGTTCCGATGACATCCAATACCGCAAATTTCGATAACCGCCTGGTCCAGGCTATCAATGCTGAATTCGGCGACAAAATTATGCGTGCTGACCGTACTGTAGCAACTTTGGAGAAACCGGTTGAAGAGCCTGCATTACTGGAAGCAGTACTTCAGGTATTCGAGCAGGCCGACCCACAGGCTGCCCAATTCTATTCTCTGGCATCCATCCGTACATCGCTTAAACCCGGTGACCTGCCACTGAGCCTGCTCTACGATGCGGTGCCCTGGTTGGAACCGGTAGTATCGCTGGAAATCACTCCGGAAGAACTTGAGCAATTGCGCGCAGAAGAATCATTTACACTGCGCATGCCAACAACATCCTCAACAACTAGCCCGACCCGACTGATTACCACAGAATTTTTTGCCAATTTGCTCGAACAACAGTTTGGTATCGCCGGCAGCCGTCAGATCATCGAGGAAAAACCGTTATTTTTGCTCTTGGCCGATTTGATTACCAGCAAGGATGGTGCGCTCACAGCCACAGACAACCAACCCGCTTCACTCGAATAATTATCAATGCGCTACCAGCACCAAACCCAAAGAGCTATGACTGGCCGCGAAGTGCTGCTGGTGATCATCGCCATGGCGGTTGTCGTGGCCGGTGTTATTTTATTTCTGCAATTAAAAAACCAGGATGCCCAGCGGGCGCAAAGTGCACGCAACCTGATGCAATGGAGCATCGCCCTGCAAATGCACCTGCTCGAAAATAACAACCTACTGCCTGCCGCAGGTGGACCAGCCGCCGACCAAGAGATCGAAAATGCCTGGTACAATGCATTACCCAGATATCTTGGCATTCCAAGCCCATTGAATGATACCTCACTGACCAGCAGCAACGACCTGCAAGGACCGTTGGCGATCTGGTACGATCCTGCATTTGACGAGCCCTTGTTTACACAGTCGCGGCAATTCATATTTACTTATGGCATGAATCGCTATCTTCAACCGGACACTGATCGCTCCCCATATCGCATCCATGAACTATCCAACCCGGCTGTCACCATCTTCATGGCCGAACAATCAGGCACAGATCCAGGGATTCTGCCTCAAGACATCGCCGTCCGCTACCGCCGCGGCGATAACCCGGCCGCTAATGTCCTCTATTGTGATGGCCATGTCGAACTTGTAGATAGCACAGCGATAGTCTCATTCGAAGCCTGGCCAGATGTTCCAGTCCTTGATGGGATCACTACCTGGAGTCCTTTTCCAGACGCCCCCGAACCCGATTGGAACCAACTGGACAGGTGAGCTAACTAAGATAGCTGGGTCACAAATGCTCTGACAAACTCGGCGAGACGCCGTGAGCATTGATCCATCCGCTTACGGAAACTAACCAATTGCCGCCAGCATGAAGGGTGAGTTATCGCGTACGATAATAACTTTCTACGATTGATACCATATTGACCGCGACTGGCTGCAATCACGTAATCTGGCAACGGCTCATCAACAGGATCAAAAATACAGCGCACAATGAGCATTTGGCGCCTGGCATCGCCTGCGGCCTTCAGCCAGCTAAATGACTCCATATCAACCGCCAGCACACCAGCATGTTGACTCGCCAGCAATCGTTTTTGATCGGGACCGGCCGGATCAACAACCGACACAATCTGACCACGTCGAATCTTATGATCAACTTTCTGAGCCAACTCAATTAATTCCCGATCTGCCGTGTAGCTACCGCCGTCTGGCCCACTCACAGATTCTGATACTATCAGGTCACCTTGCTTGAGGCCAGCGGTGGCAGCACCTGCAATCCCAAGGCCCAACAGCGGTCCGACTTGGTGATGCTTAATCAGCAACCTGATCCCGCCATCCGCATTCCGCAACCCGTCCCCGCCTGCGAGTAACCAGGTTAGCCTGCCCCCTAGCGTACGCTGCTCCAACTGCCTGCCATCTCCCCGGATTTTCTTAATCGGAGCGCCGCAGCGCAGTTGCCAGAGTTCTTCCGGAATCGCAGCTATTATTCCCAGCGATATTGGTCGAGCCACTCTACCCTGCCAGCAGCGATGTGATTTTGCGGCCATCATGGCTGTCCGTGGTCACCATTTTCTGGTACCGCGCCAAAGCCATCACAGGGAAATATAAACTATACATGTGGTACTTGAGGTAAAAAATTCTGGGAAAGCCGGTGCCTGTCCAGGCCTCTTCCTGCCAGTCGCCATTATCCTTCTGGGTGGTCAGCAAGTACTCGAGCCCGCGCTCCAGAGCAGTTGATTGAGTCACCCCTAAATCCATTAATGTCATGAGTGCCCAGGCAGTCTGTGAGGCAGTACTTTCGCCCTTACCCCGCAGGTCTTCATCATCATAGCTGGCGGCTGACTCGCCCCAGCCCCCGTCGGCATTTTGCTTAGTTTCCAGCCAACTGATAATCCTGCGAAATCTTTCATTGCTCAAATCCAGCCCGATTGCGCTCAACCCTTGCACTGCCAGCCAAGTGCCATAGAGGTAATTGATCCCCCATCTGCCGTACCAGGTCCCATCCGATTCCTGAGAAGCCAGCAGAAAATCTACTGCTCGGCCAGCCTCATGAGACTCGCTCGTGTATCCCAGCTTAGACAATGCCTGCAAACTACGCCCGGTAATGTCACAACAACTCGGATCAATCATCGCATTGTGGTCTGCAAATGGAATGTAGGTGAGGTATTCGTCATCGCAGTTCTTGTCAAATGCCGGCCAGCCACCATCCGGGTTTTGGCAGGCAAACTGCCATTTCAAGCCACGCTCGATCGCTGCCCGGCAGGCTTGTTGTTCCTCGTCCGAGTCAAATTCTACCCGGCACAAGCAATGCAATGCCTCCGCTGTATCATCGGCATCCGGATAAAACTCATTATTGTACTCAAAGAACCAGCCGCCAGGTTCGCCTGCCGGATACCAGAGCCGCCAGTCACCCGGCAACTTGACTTCTTTGGAGAGTAGCCAGCGGGCTCCGCGTACTACCGCCGGGTGTGAGCCCGGCAAGCCTGCATCCAAAAGCGCAGTCAATGCATTGGTAGTATCCCACACCGGCGAAAAACACGGCTGAATTTTCAGTTCACCCGGGCCACGGTCTACCTCCAGCCGCTCCAACTCCCTGATCTGCGAACGCACGTGTTTGTCGTTCAACGAATAACCCAGACAATGGAGCGCGATGATAGTATTGACGATCGGCGGAAAGATCGCAGCCAACCCGTCACTCTTCTCGAGACGTTCGATGATCCACTGTTCGGCCTTGGCCAGTGCTTTTTGACGCAATGGCATGATCCCTAGTTTGCCAATAAACTTCAGCAAAAAATCAGTCACATAGAAAAAACCACCCCATAGCGTGCCCTTGCCCCAGCGGTGTTTGCGCACCGTCTTTTCAGTTGCATCACCGGGAATTAACTCTGAGATATTAGCATGCTCGGGGACCTCGCACTGCGGCTTGAACGCCCAGATAATCGATAGCGGTACTACTATGCCACGCGACCAGGATGACATCTTATAAATAGTCAACGGAAACCAGTCCGGCAACAATATCACCTCAGGCGGAACCGCCGGGCATAATTCCCAGTCCCACTGACCAAAAATCGAAAGATAAATCCGGGTGTACGAATTAGATGCCGCAATCCCATCCAGACTCAGAATTTCACGGCGTGCACGCTGCATGTGTGGCGCATCCGGTGCATCACCCAGTAACTTGAGCACGAAGTAGGCTTTGACCGAGGTGCTCACTTCAGCCGGTCCGCCCGGGTAATTTGCCCAGCCACCGGAATCAATTTGCTCGCTCCGCAAGCTGGCGGCCAGGCGATGCATACGCTCAGAATCCCGCTCGCCAATAAAATACAGCAGCATGATGTATTCAGACTGCAAAATTGGGGAGCCCTCGAGCTCAGCACACCAAGAGCCGTCCGCTTCCTGACGTGCCAGCAACTGCTCGACAGCAGCCTTTAAAGCCCCCTGAACGCTTCGATCACCGACAGCAGATTCAGGGAGCGACGTGGGTATGCCGTTGGTAGCGTAGGCACGTGAGTATTCCGGACTTTCCAACGCTGGAGTACGAGCATGACCATTTATTGGCTGTTGACTACCGCCTCGGTTCATACTTCCCATTTTGTAATCTATAAGAATATTCGGTAAAGTTGATTCTTTCCGATATACTTACCTCGAGCCACAGGTTGGTACCTGTTGCTTAGCTTTCTCTGCTTTTTCCTCGGTGCTGTAGGTAACTTCGGGTTCCGGTGCCATCTCGCCCTCGGTTTGTGGTCCTCTTATGGCGACTTTGAGAGCTTTCAAAGGGTTGCGGAAAGTGTCCTCCACGGCCGTTCCCTCGTAGCCGCAATGGACCATGCAGTTTTCGCACTTTTCATGCCGTCCGGTACCGTATTTTTCCCATGGGGTATCTTCCATTAACTCCCGGTAACTGCCAGCGTAACCCTCCTCTTCGAGCAGATAACACGGCTTTTGCCAGCCAAATACATTATAGGTAGGATTGCTCCAAGCGGTACATTCATAGCTCTGGTTTCCAGCCAAAAAGTCCAGGAACAGGCTACTTTGATTAAATGCCCATTTGCGTTCGCGGGTCTTGCCGCGTTTGAAAATTTCGCGGAACAACTGCTTGCTTTCACGACGATTCAAAAATACATCCTGGCGCGGTGCCTTGTGGTAGCTGTAGCCGGGAGAGATCATTATTCCCTCGACCCCGAGATCCATCGCAAAGTCAAAAAACTCCGCTACTTCGTCCGGGTCTTCGCCGGTAAACAAAGTACAATTAATCGTAACCCGAAACCCCCGCTCAAGCGCTTGCTTGATGGCTGCTACAGCTATGTCAAAAATTCCCTCGCGGCAGACCGATTCGTCATGCCGCTCACGATTACCGTCTAAGTGCACGGAAAAGGTAAGGTACGGCGACGGCTTGTAATCGTCCATCTTGCGCTTGAGCAAAATTGCATTGGTACACAGGTAAACAAACTTTTTGCGCGCCACTATACCTTGCACGATCTCCGGCATCTCTTTGTGCAATAATGGCTCACCGCCCGGAATGGATACAATTGGCGCACCACACTCGTCGACCGCATTCAGCGCATCCTTTACTGACATACGCTGGCGCAGGATCGAATCCGGGTGATCGATCTTGCCGCAGCCCTGACAGGCCAGATTACACTGGAATAGTGGCTCCAGCATCAGCACCAGTGGAAATTTCTTTTCGTTGCGCAGGCGTTTGGCGAGCAGGTAACTGCCTACTTTGTATTGTTGTATTAAGGGTATTGCCATATCTTCATTTTTCAAGTTTGCTGAGAATGAGCGAGTCTGCCGGTTGGCGCAACATCATTGTGGTACACACTCTTAGGTAGCGAAAACTGTACGTTTTCAGGCGGTCCGTCAAACTCTCTTATGCTTTCCAGACCAAATTCTTTTAATTTTTTTAAAACCTCTTGCACGATAACCTCCGGGGCGGAGGCCCCCGCAGTGATGCCAACCCGCCGTTTACCGGCCAGCCAATCCGCATTTAAATCATCCGCAGTTGGTATCAGGTAAGCTTCAATTCCCTGCTGTTCACCAACCTCCCGCAAGCGGTTTGAGTTGGAGCTATTGATAGCACCAACTACCAGCAGCAAATCAATTCTGTCAGCCGTCTGCAGTACTGCATTTTGACGGTTTTGGGTGGCGTAGCAAATATCCTCAGTGGCAGGCCCAACAATTTCCGGAAAGCGACCTCGCAGTATATCTATAATTCGCCGGGTGTCATGAACCGACAGCGTCGTTTGTGTCACATAGGCCAGGCAGGTCGGGTCGTTGACCTCGATCTGCTGCGCTTCTGACTCGTTCTGAACCAGATAAATGCCACCCTGTCCGTGTGCTTGGTAACGCCCCAGGGTACCAGCCACTTCAACGTGCCCTGCGTGGCCGATCAAAATAACTTCACATCCATTGCGAGCATAAGCTTCGACTTGCCGGTGCACCTTTTGCACCAATGGGCAGACCGCATCGATTACCCGTAAGCCGCGTGCAACCGCTTCCTGCTCTCTGGATTTAGCGACACCGTGAGCACTGAAGATAACTACTGAACCTGGCGGAATATCCTGCAATTCCTCCACAAAGACTGCACCTTCCTGCCGCAATTCTTCAAGCACATGCTGGTTGTGCACGATTTCATGTAAGATATAAACCGGTGCTCCATAGTTATCCAAGGCCTGGCGCACAGTTTCTATTGCCCTCTCGACACCGGCACAAAATCCTCTCGGCTGTAACAAGTCTGCTTCCATAGTTGGTGGGTACAGGTAATTGCTCCGCAAAGACTTACTCCATTCCAAACTAATTATCAAGGGACGAATGATAAGTTATTGCCTGTAGCTCAATCCGGTGGCTGATAATCCCATCGCTGCAGGAATAGTCCCCAGGAGCGCTCCACCCGCAGCTGGTCAACAGCCGTGCAGGCAAGTTCATTTTTACGGTAGCCACGCAGTTCCGTGAGGTAACCCTCGACGTTCTGCATGAGTTGCTGCTGGTCGGCCAGTTGAAAGCTGTCGGCAATGTGCTCGATCACAGAAAGTGGATTTGCTTCTAATTCCTCAAAACTGATTTCCATAAATGCACCTGCGGGCAAGTTCGCAGTGTCCGTGTACAGGCGCTCGAACAATCTCGGGTAACAATCCACCACCGTCTGCTCGACCTCAGGCCAACTGTAATCCTGCCAGGCAAGTTGCGGCAACAACTTGCGGTAATAATGCAAGGTCGAAGCATAAACAGTATATGGGTTGCGGTATATATGCAGAAATCGTGCCCGCGGCCAGATCTTGAGCAACTGTGCGACCCGTGCAGTGTGCGCCGGATTTTTGATTAATGGCGGACGGCCACCCTGATGGTGGGTAATCTTGCGGTAGAAGGCAAGCAACTGGCGACGCCAGGCAGCAAGTTCACCCTCGCTGACCCCATCGAAAAACACAGTCCGGTAAAACCGCTCGCGAAATTTTTGCGGAAAGTACACTGCGTGAAATACTGAGAGCAGTTGCATGCTGGCCATCGGAATCTCATCTTCCTGCGGAGAATCTGCTGTGACGGCCACTGCATCGACCCCACGGTCCGACGGCAGCGATTTTTCCAGCAGCGGGCGCAACCAACTGGCCAGCGTCAATAGTTCGTTTGGTAAGCCGGACGCCAGTGGTGTGATGACGCCAAATTCCGGCGCAAGCGATAATAAATTATGCAAGTGGGTGGTTCCAGAGCGCCAATGACCAACTATAAAAAGCGGTTCTGATTGCTGATCCACAACAGCACCGGTGCCTTGACAGAACAGGTCCTCGATCAGCGTGAATGGCAGTCGCGCAATTGCAGCACCCGCAACACCGGCGGCCGCTGGCCAGTGCTTTCGGTCAACCCCACCAAGCCTGGTACTGGCCGCCAGCAACGTCGATAGCCTGGCACCCATCAACGGATGTTTCAAATCCGGCATTATCGTAAGTCCCCCGCTTGCATGTCACCTGGTAATGCCATAGCTTCGTAACACTTACTAACTGATTGATAGTTAGCAGGACAGATAATATGGGAGATAATAAACCTCAACAATTTGATTTAAAGCAGCTGGTCGCAAAGCGCCAGTCTGAGCAGTTCGAATTATTTGCCGAACATATCAATCCAAAATTAGTTAAAGTACTACGCACCATCGGCTTCGACCGCCAGTATGTCCGCGCCGAAG
>CAZHRP010000006.1:0-1302 GCA_964535055.1 uncultured Chthoniobacteraceae bacterium | reverse complement strand
GAAGGTGCTTACCTGTGGGATACCAAGGGCAATCGCTACCTCGACTTCCTCTCCGCTTACGGTGCTTTTAACATTGGCCGCAACCACCCGGTCATCCATAAAACCATCCGCGACTATCTGGAAATGCACGACCCCTGGAAAGTGCAACTTGGGGCGTCGCTCCTGCCCGGACTGCTTGCCGAACGACTGCTCGGCTACGCCCCGCACCTGTCAAAAGTCCAGTTCACTAATTCAGGTGCGGAATGTACCGAAGCTGCCATGAAATTTGTGCGCTGTGCAACCGGTCGACCGCGCATCCTGTACTGCGACCGAGCTTTCCATGGCTTGAGTTACGGTTCGCTTTCCATGAATGGCTGCGCCAGCTTCAGGGAAGGCTTCGGCGAATTCCTGCCCGGAGTTGATGCCGTCCCATTTAATGACTTGGATGCGATGGCTGGCGAACTTGCGAAAGCTGATGTGGCCGGAGTTTTCTTAGAACCTGTCCAGGGCAAAGGTGTATTCCCGGCAAGTGACGATTATCTGCTCGGGGTCCAGGAGCTGTGCCAAAAACATGGTACCCTGCTGGTACTCGATGAAGTACAAACCGGCATGGGGCGCACCGGCAGGATGTTTGCCTTTCAGGGGGTGCCATCGCTACAACCCGATCTACTGCTGGTATCCAAGTCGTTATCCGGCGGCATGGTTCCGGTCGGTGCCGTCCTCATGCGTGAGGAAATTTATACCGGCGTCTTCTCCAGCCTCGACCGTTGTGTCGTCCACTCATCGACATTCGGCCAGGGTGGTCTTGCTATGGCCTGCGGATTGGCTGCGCTTGACATCCTCGAGTCCGAACAGCTGCCCGCTAATGCCGCCCGCCAGGGCCAGGCAATTATAGCCGGACTCAACGAAATGGCCGGCAAATACGAATTACTCAAAGAAGTACGCGGCGTAGGGCTCATGATCGGAATCGAACTCGGTCAGCCTAAGTCACTGGGTATGAAGTCAGCCTGGAAATTAATCCATGCTGCAGACGGCGGACTTTTTCCGCAATCGATTATCATGCCATTGATGGATAACTACCGGATTTTGACGCAAGTAGCCGGCCATAACATGGACATCATCAAGCTACTGCCACCGCTGACCATCACTGACGCTGACACCAGTTACTTCCTGGAAGCGTTCGAGGCGGTACTGAGCGACTGTCACCGGTTCCCCGGGCCGGCATGGACCACCGCCAGCAAGCTCATTAAATTTGCTGTTACCGGGCGCTAGCCCGAATAAATCACAATCCATCTGCTGCGACTGGCGGGAGGCACTTGTCTA
>CAZHRP010000005.1:30436-32040 GCA_964535055.1 uncultured Chthoniobacteraceae bacterium | reverse complement strand
TTGCTCACTGTCTCATGTCCGGCAATATTTGATCACTGCGCGAAGATTTCGCCATATTGACAATCCTTCGTTCTCACCTCAAATGCCGACATTTACTGAAAGTGCCAGAGCGGGCGACTGTAAGGATAAGAGCTTATGGTTACTGGCACAGATAGGCAGTAAGAATGCGAGGTTTGTCATTGGCAAAAGAAAAGCAACTTCCAAGGTTTATCATGCCTGGGTCTACTGGCGAAACCAGGGCAATTGGTATGTACTGGACCCCAGCTTTCATCGCCGGCCGATCCCGGTGAGCGCTATCAGTCGCGATAAATATATTCCCAGCTACAGCTATTCCGAAGCCGGTTGCTACCTGCATGATTCCAAGCGCCTGGTTTCCGGTCAGAATAACTTGCAGGCAGTTGCAGAGCATCAGCGGCAAAAAGACCGGAGTTCAACTTACCAGACCCGTTACTTTAGCAGGTAAGTTGAGAGTATCTTAAAACACCTCATTGTTGACTTACTCGATGCGTGCCCCAGCGGGATTTAGCATCTACTCGCAAGATGACTGCGTTATGGTTAATGATGAAAGCAACATTTGTTACTATATTAATCGGTTTGGCATTTGCCCCATTGGCACTTGCTGAAGACAAAAAAGACATCGTCGACATCGCCGCCGCCAACGAAGATTTTTCAACTTTGGTAGCTGCTGTCAAAGCCGCTGGCTTGGTAGACACCCTCAAAGGTGACGGTCCATTCACAGTATTCGCTCCGACCAACGACGCATTTGCTGCGCTGCCGGAGGGCACTCTGGATGATCTCCTCAAGCCAGAGAATAAGGACAAGCTGACAGCCATCCTGACCTACCACGTCGTGGCAGCAAAGGTTACAGCCGCAGACGTCAAGCCCGGCGAGGTAGAGACCGTCAACGGCAAGAAATTCACAGTGAAAGTCGATGACGGCACAGTCATGGTTGATAATGCCAAGGTTGTAAAGACCGATATCAAAGGTTCCAATGGCGTCATTCACGTGATTGACGCTGTGATTTTACCATAACAAAAACAAACAACACACTCAGGCCGCTGGCGATTTATCGTCAGCGGCCTTTTTTGTATCGACGATAAACGAGTAAATGAACATCAACACCGCCGCTATTGAAATACACGAGTCCGCGACATTGAATGCCGGCCACGGATCAGCAAACGGGAGGTGCAGATTAAATGATAGAAAATCGACAACGTAACCATGAATAAATCGATCGGTTAGATTGCCAGCTACCCCTGCCAGAAGCAAAATGCCAATAGTTCGCGCCAGTTTTGACTTCAGCCGTTGACTCACAAACAAATAAACAATGACCACCAGTGCGACACATTTCAGGATGGTAAAAAACCAGGGGAATTGTTGCAGCATACCAAAGGCAGCGCCCGTATTACCCACATAAACCAGGTCAAAAAACCCAGCTATGACCGGGCGTATCTCACCGAGGAAAAAATTGCTCACGATCCAGGCCTTGGTAAGCTGGTCGAAGATGTATAGTGCTAAGGCCAGCAGAAATGGCTTTTTCATGCCGGTGTCATCCTGGCAACAACATCGGCGCAACGGTTGCACAAGTCCGGATAGTCTGCACG
>CAZHRP010000005.1:28703-30426 GCA_964535055.1 uncultured Chthoniobacteraceae bacterium | reverse complement strand
CATCGGCCCGATGCCGCCAGCAACGCTCGCACCTGGTAAACTTAGTAACGACGACCTCAGCCGCATTTTCCTCGCCATCCACTACGATCAGCTCACTCAAGATAAAGAATTCTTCTGCGGCCGCCAGGTCACCGCGCAGTTCATCAGCAAACTGCTGGTCGGCAACTGTGAGGGTGACCCTGGCCTCAAGGGCATTGCCGAGCAACTCCTCTTTACGGGCAGCCTCGATCGCTTGCCCGATCAGACCGCGCAATTCCAGCATCCGGTTGAACTTGCTTGCCACCCGGTCATTTTGCCACTCCGGGCGGGCCGTGGGAAATTTCTCCAAATGCACGGACTCAGTATTGCCGGCATGCCGCCAGGCTTCGTCGGCAGTAAAGACCAGGATCGGCGCCAGCAGCGGACATAATGCCTGGAATACCTCGTACATAACAGTTTGGCTCGCCCGCCGACGCGTTGAATCAGGAGCGTCGCAATACATTCGATCCTTGGTAATATCAATGTAGAGCGAGCTCAGCTCGACTGCGCAAAACTGGTTTAAAGCATGATAAACCTTATGGAATTCGTACTCGTCGTATGCCTGTCGACAGACTTCGATCAGATCGTGTAGTTTAAGCAGCAGCCAGGCATCAACTTCCGTGAGCTGCTCCAAATCGACCTGGTGGTTGCCATGATCGTAGTCGTTCAGGTTGGCCAGCAGAATCCGCAAGCTGTTTCTGATCCGGCGATAAGCATCTGCCAACCGCGTGAACATTTCCTCGGAAAATGGTACTTCATCGACAAAATTCACGCTGCTTACCCACAGCCGGACGATGTCGGCACCATATTTGCCCACAAAGTGTTCGGCATCCATCGGCTTCTCGTAACTGCCGGACTTGGAAATTTTTTTGCCATCGACATCAACCACAAAGCCATGGGTCAGGCAGGTCTGGTACGGCGATTTGCCATGCATCGCCATCGCAGTCATCAATGACGATTGAAACCAGCCGCGGTGCTGGTCAGTGGCTTCGATATACAGGTCAGCCGGAAAGCGCAGATCCGGATGCTTTTTGACCACTGCCGTATGGCTGACACCGGAATCAATCCAGACATCGAGGGTATCGTTGCGTCGTGTGACACCTGCTGGTAGATCCAGCTTGGCGGCAATTTGCTCGTCATCCAGCTCAAACCAGATATTGGTCCCGTGCTGCTCGACCAGGCAGGCAAACCGCCTGATCACATCTGCATCCAGCAATGGCTCACCATCTGCGTGGTAGAAGACCGGCAAAGGAACACCCCAGGTTCGCTGCCGCGAAATACACCAGTCGGGGCGCGACTCGACGGTACCATAAATCCTGTTTCTGCCCCAGTGGGGCAACCACTTGACGCGGTCGATCTCGGCCAGTGCCTGACCGCGCAGTTCATCCAGGCTGATAAAAAATTGCTCGACCGCGCGAAAGACCACCGGGGTTTTGGAGCGCCAGCAATGCGGGTAGCTGTGCTGATAATCGTGGTGTGCCAGCAGATGCCCTGAGCGGCGGAGTATTTCGAGTACTTCCCGGTTGGCATCGAAAACATACTGCCCTTGCAGTTGTGCAATACCTACCTCTTCGGTATAACGGCCGTTATCATCCACCGGCGACAGCAGCGGCAGGTTGTGCTGTCGACCACAAACATAGTCGTCCGCACCATGCCCGGGGGCAATATGCACTTGTCCGGTACCGGTTTCCATAGTCACAAACTC
>CAZHRP010000005.1:20527-28693 GCA_964535055.1 uncultured Chthoniobacteraceae bacterium | reverse complement strand
ACAAACTCGGCGGTTACCACCAGCGAGTTGCGCTCGATAAAAGGATGGCTTGCTTCCCAGCCACTCAATTCCTCACCGCTAAACTGGTCGACAACCTCACCCGCAGTTGCCTCAGTTTCCTCGAGAAACTTTGTCCACAAATCTTCGGCAACTACCAGCGTGTGCTTGCTGCCATCCGTCAGGGTTACTTCGCGCACTGAATACCTGGCTCGCGAATGGATCGCTATTGCGACATTCGACGGCAGCGTCCATGGCGTCGTGGTCCAGATCACCATGTTGGCTTTGCCAGCGAGTGGGCCTGCCACTAATGGAAACTCTACATAGATCGCTGGATCGGTGCGCTCGGCATATTCGATCTCTGCTTCGGCCAACGCCGTCTGGGCACCAGTCGACCAATAGACCGGCTTCTGGCTGCGATAGACCAACCCCTGCTCAACCATCTGTGCAAATGCCCGCAGCTCTTCAGCCTCATATTCCGGGCTGAGGGTCAGATACGGATTTTCCCAGTCGCCAAGCACGCCAAGCCGGCGAAATTGCCGACGCTGAATATCTATGTATTTGCGGGCATAGGCTTCCGATTTTTTGCGAATCTTGAGCGGACTTAAATCCCTGGATTCTTTGACTACCTTGAATTCGATCGGCAACCCGTGACAATCCCAGCCGGGTACAAATGGCGCCCGAAAGCCAAGCATGGTTTTGGATTTAACAATAATGTCCTTAAGAGTTTTATTGAGTGCCGTTCCCATGTGCACATCACCATTGGCAAATGGCGGGCCGTCATGCAGCACAAACAACGGATCACCGCTGCCACGCTCCTGGATTTGCCGGTAGAGATCTTCAGTCTCCCAACGCTGTAGCATCTCCGGCTCTCGCTGAACCAATGACGCCTTCATCGGAAATGACGTCTTGGGCAATTGCAGGCTGTCTTTGTAATTCTTACTCATAGTCAATAAATCGAAGCGGAAGCTACCATTGCAGGCTTGTCAGGGTCAACTGCCCAGCTAATTAATACTTAAGCAGCAAATCAAGGCATTGCTTTACTTGCCGCATCATGCCAAGATCATAATTTACAACAGATGACATCAAGCCTTGCCAAGGCGTTAAGCGCCGCCACTTTATTATTAGTAATTCAATTTGCCGTAAATGCGGCAGAAGACGAACAAAAAAACCGGTTGATCTTCGAACCCGGTACGACCGAGCCCCAGGGCCATGAATCAGAGGCACAGGAGGCAACTGCAGCCACCACTGCGGAGGAAGGTTCAGAAAATGTCATGCCACCGCCCAAACATCCGGAGAACATGCCTACCAGTGTCGCCAAAGTCTTGGATGTTTTCTTCGGCCAGCTGACCAAGGGTAACATTGACGGTGCTTACAGCGCCCTGACCAATGGTACTGTCGTTGCCAATAACCCGACTGATATTGACAACCTGAAAGACAAAACCGAGCAGGCCTTTAAAATTTTTGGTGCCATTCGCGGTTACGAGGCATTGCGGGTGCGCGAAGTCGGTGACCACCTCCTCGGGATTACCTGTATTAGCCTGGGTGAACTATACCCGCTGCGCTGGATCTTCATTTATTATATGCCTAAAGATTCCTGGACGTTGATTGATATCAGAGTGGACGACGGCCTGACCGATCTGTTCCCTGACGGCAAGTCAAGCGCTACGGACAATCAGTTCGATGGTTCCTGAGCATGGCCTGCCGGATACCAGCTCAAGCGGACCGGCAGTAGCAGACGAGCAACAAGCCGACAATCTGCTGGTGCGGATCCTGAAGTTTATTCGCTTCAGCCATACAGTATTTGCACTGCCATTTGCGCTAGGCGCGATGTTTGTGGCGGCTGATTGCTGGCCGGGCGGCTGGGTCTTCATGCTGGTGTTGGTGGCGATGGTCTGTGCACGTTCGGCAGCAATGGCGTTCAACCGCGTTGCCGACTGGGAAATAGATAAAAAGAATCCACGCACGGCAGCGCGCCACAAACTGGTCAGCCGACCCGTAGCCATTGCACTGATAGTGGTAGCGAGTGCTGGATTTACGCTTGCGGCTTACCTGCTCAACCCGCTTTGTTTTGCGCTCTCGCCAGTGGCACTGTTCTTCATTCTGTTCTATTCGCTAACCAAACGCTTCACTTCACTGGCTCACTTCTTTCTCGGCCTCGCCCTGGCCATCTCACCAGTCGGTGGCTGGCTGGCAGTGACCGGTGCTTTTTCCTTACCACCACTGGTGCTGGCGGTAGCGGTGCTGCTGTGGGTTGCTGGCTTCGACTTGATCTATGCCTTGCTCGACCGCGAGTTTGACCGGCAGGCCGGGTTGCACTCAATGGCCGCCAGGATGCCCGCCGGCAAGGTGCTGATGCTATCACGCCTGCTGCACCTGGGGGCATTTCTCGGGCTGCTCGCATTCGGCTACACAGCCGGCTTGGACTTACCCTATTTTCTGGCCATGGCAGCGATTGCCGTGACCCTGTGCCTGGAACACTTTAACCTTGATCCCGCCAATCAAGCCAGCTTGCAGAAAGCATTTTTCCGGGATAATGCGATTGTCGGCTTGATCTTTTTCTGTGGCTGTTTATTGGCTGTGTTCCTGAGATAATGAACGTGCGCGTGCTAACCGTCATCGCCTGCTGCCTGCTGTTACCCGGCAGCCACCTGCTCGCTGTTAACCAGATTTCCGGCCATCTCGAGGAGGTTAGCAAGTGGCTGTTGAGCAAGGTAAAACCCGAGCTGGAAATGCTGGTCGGTTCGATTGAATTGCGTGCTTACAACAGCTACGTCATTTCCGACTTGCTGATCAGGCCGCGCACTGACCCGGATGGTGAATGCATCTGGATCGAGCGCCTGTTAATCGAAGTCGAGTGGCAACCACCAGCAGGGATCAAGCTCAAGTCGATCAAAGCCGAAGCTCCCTACATCAAACTTGGTGATACTTTGCTGGCGGCATTGGCCGGAGACGACCAGCAGCGCGAGCCTGGACCCGCCAATCAAACTGAGCAACCGTTTCTATTGCCGGCAGTAGAACTGACGGAGGGATACGCCGTCCTGGCCGTGAGTCACTTACCCGAACTGCAATTCCGCTTCACTGCAAGCTCCAAAAAGAATCACCTGACAGAGCTGGTGATCACCCAGCCGGATGTCCGGAAAGATGTCCCCAACCAGCTGCAGCAAGCCCTGAGTTTTGAGCGAATCCACATGCTGGTCGGGCATGATGTACTGGCTACACAAGAAGTAGCTGAGCTGACACTGGATAAGCCAAACCTCAGCTTTAACCAGGAATTACTCAACAAATTAAAACCTGCACCCGAGCCGCAGACTGCTGCTGCACCCGCAGTCGGTAATCCCGGCGCCCAGGCTGGCAGCGGCCTTCGAGATCACCCTTGGCTGATCCGCAAATTAAATATCAATGATGGCAAAATTGCGATCAGCGACTTCCCCCAGGATGTCCCGGTGGTCAGCTCTAATTTCGACGGCAGCCTGACCAATTTCAGCTTTGCTGACGAATTTGCCACTATCAGCCATAGCCTGAATTTTTCGGAGTTGCGGGTTGCTACCAGTTTTGCGCCCGGCCAGCCATTTCTTAGCATGTCGAATGCTACCCTTGTTATTCAGCCCGCCATGCTGATGCAGCAAAAAATTTCCAGCCTTGAAGTAGCAGGTGCAAAATTCCAAATGGACCGGGCGTTTCGTTCGCTGGTCCAGGCCCGTTCCGGCACTCCTGCAACGTCATCAGCAAACAGTGACGGTACACCGGCCTGGCAGATCGACGATTTGATGTTTGCCGATGCGGCAATCAGCTTGCAGGACCTTGGGCTTGGTATTCCAGACATCAACTTCACTCTGCCAACAGCAAGCCTGCAGCAAGTATCCCTCAGTGGCGATGCGCGCAGCGCCAGCCAAACCACCGAAAACATAGAAATCTCAGATCTGGTCATCTACTCACCGCTAGACCCTTTTACGCCTGTGATTTCCATGCCATCGATCTTTATCGAGTTTTCACTTGCCGGCCTGATGCGCAAAGAACTGATGGCCATGCGGATCCTGCAGCCAACCATATTTGTCGGCCCCGATCTGTTCTGGTACATGGAGGAACTAGGCAAGCGACCGGCAAACTCGCAGCCGGCTGCTGGCGGCAACCAAATGGACTGGCGGATGCAGGAATTTGTCATTTCCAGCGGCCAGCTTGCAATTGCGTTCGATGGTGTCAATCGCCTCAATCTGCCAATACCATTCCATTCGCGGGCCAGTAATATCAATTTTTCCAATCTTGAAGAGCTGAGCTTGAACATTGATGTGGAAGTACCTGCTCAGGACTTTACTTTCCCCAGCTATCAGCTGGAGCTACTCGGCTCAAAAGGCAATATCGAGTACGGTCTGCCAGTCGATAGCAATGCCAATAATGTTGTAAATACCTTCTTCGTCGATCAGCTCAAGTGGCGACAATTTGATGCCACTGAGGGCTGGCTATCGGTGACTTACGACCAGCAGGGAATTTATGGCAATTGCGGCTGCCAGCTATATGGTGGATACTTGGAAGGCGGATTTTCGTTTCTCATCGAAAAGGATAATCCATGGACTGGTTGGGCCGCAGCTACCGATGTCGACCTGGCCAGCATTACCAGTATTTTAAGCCCGGAAAGCCTCAGCATCGATGCTACTGCAGCATTGGCCCTTGAGGTGAATGCCTGGGGTCCGCGGATCGAACGAGTGCGCGGCAATATGACCACCTCATCACCTGGGACTCTCAATATTCCAAAACTTGATACCCTGCTGGAGAATCTGCCGCCCGACTGGACCAGCCTGAAGCGTGACCTTACACGGATAGGTATTGATACTTTACGCAACTTTCAGTTTGATCAGGGTAGCTCACAATTCTGGTTTATCGATGACCATGGTCGTCTTAAACTGGAATTGACCGGTACCCAGGGATCGAGAAACTTTGATATTGTCCTGCACGATTCACCACTCGAAACACCGAAATTATGGCAGCAAACATTTTCACTCCAAGGCGAGCTAAGCAAAAGACCGTAAGTTGTCTGAGAGCGTTCCAATTGCTCGCAGTATTCGGCCTGCTTTCAGGCTGTGCGTTGCCGACGGTAGAGCTTGCTACACCTGAACCAGTCAAGGTCGACATCAACGTGCGACTGGATGTTTACCAGCATGGAGAGCAACAGGAGACTCCAGCAAATACGGCCAGCGACACCGCAGCTACCCCTAACCTGGAACAGCGACGCCGCAATCGCATGGGAGACATCCAGTTGTTCAAAAACTCAAGGATAGTTGGCGAAAACCACCAGGCACTACTGGAAGTTAAGGAATTGCCGCCGGGTGAGTATGGCGACTACGTGAAGCAGGTAGTAAGTGCTGAAAACGAAGACCGTTTGACGCTGATGCAGGGACAGGCTGAAGCCAGCGGTTTACAGTTGGAGGCCGTGCAGCAGGAACGCGCGAAGCTGTGGCGCAACCAGTCCTTTCAAGGCGAATGGATAGAGGTCCCCGACCCTTCAGGCAACGGCTTTCTTTGGGTGCAAAAAGGTTCCGACCTTTAACTCTTCCGCCAGTTGTCACCAAAGTACTGCCCCGCCCTGGCCAGTACAATGTCCACCACAGCCTGATGGTTCAGATTGGAAGAATCCACCACACAGTCAGCCGTCTGCATGTAGAGACGTTCGCGGCTGGCAAACAATTCCCGCAAAGCCTTCTGTGGATCTGACGTCCGCAACAGCGGCCGGTGATCAGTTCTCGATACCCGCTCGAAGAGAATCTCGGGAGAAGCTGTCAGCCAAACTGTAAAACCCAATTCACGCAGCAACTCACGGTTCTCTTCGCGCAAGATGACTCCGCCACCAGTTGCAATGATACTCGACTCGGTTCCTTTCAATGACTGCAGCACTTCAGTCTCGAGATCGCGAAATGCCTGTTCGCCTAAACTCGCAAAGATATCCGGGATGCCAAGCCCCGCCCGCTCTTCCACCAGCCGATCGGTATCAAACATATTCCACTCCAAGCGCTTGGATAGTCGGTAGGAGACTGTCGATTTGCCTGAACCCATAAAACCAATAAGGACAATATTCGTGCCGCTTTGCATTCTTCTTAAACTACTATCATTTCCCAGCAAAACGCACATTCCCAGTAATTTCCCGATAATGGAGCAAAAAAACGGCAAAGCCCACTACCCTGCAAATCTCTCAGTGATTCTTGTTGCTGATAAATAAGCATGACCAGCATAATTTATGCTTATTGATTTTCTATCCTAGTTCACTAATTTTAACAATTGTGTACGGTCTGTGGCTGAGCTGGCGAAAAGTTATCTGATTTTGGTTGTTTTTCTTGCTGTTGGCCCAACCTTTGCTAATTACTTACTTGTGCAACAAATGCCAGATAACCAAGAAAACGATTTTTCGGGAGATCAGGAATCACAACAGGACGAATCATTTAAAAACACTGCCCTTTACAGGGAGTTTCTGGCTGAGCGGGAGGAAATCTTGCGCCATAAATGGATCGAAAGTGAGAAGGCTGGCTACGACATTGGTTTCGAGCGTGCACTGCTGGATTGGATTATCCATCATCGTTCCGCCTGGCGGACGGCGCGTGCTCCCGCCGGAGGTCATTCGGCCAGTACTATCCATGCAACCGGTACCAACAATTGACACTCGCTGCAGGCACACCCGAATCAGTCACGCATACTAACTGACAGTGACAGCACCAGCATCTCACGGCCAACCACCTGCAGAAACCATTGAAATAATGGATCGGGATGCCATCCGCAGGGCGCTCCAGAGGATCGCCCACGAAATTCTGGAACGTAACACCGACTTGCGCAAATTGATCATTGTCGGTGTACCATCGCGCGGCATCGAAATTGCCAAGCGGTTGGCGGAATTAATCGGGGCTACCGAAAACCGTACTCTTGACTGTGGCACGCTCGATATCTCCATGCATCGGGATGACCTGGGGCTGCGTGCTTCACCACCTCAAGTGCGCGCTTCCCACCTGCCATTTGATCTGAGCGGACGCACGGTTATTCTCGTCGATGACGTCTTCTTTACCGGTCGCACCGCCAGGGCTGCTCTGGATGCGCTCAACTCTTTTGGGCGGCCGGAGAATGTGCAACTGGCAGTGCTGGTCGACCGCGGCCATCGTGAGCTTCCGATCCGCCCGGATTATACTGGAAAAGATTTACCGACAGCGCGCAGCGAGCGTGTCATGGTTAGGCTGGACAATCTGGATGAAGAAGGCGACAGCGTGAGACTGGCAAAATCATGAATGACTGGACCAAAAAGGATTTGCTGGGCATTCGCTACCTCGAGCCCGATGAGATTACCCGGCTGCTCGATACTGCTGAGGCTTTTAAGCAAGTTGGTACACGTGACGTTAAGAAAGTGCCAGCTTTGCGCGGCAGGACGATGGTCAATTTTTTTGTTGAACCCAGCACCCGTACCAGAACCTCATTTGAACTGGCTGCTTTCAGGCTCAGTGCCGACGTCATTAATATAACCACCGATACTTCCAGCTTGATCAAAGGTGAAACCCTTAAGGATACAGCACGCAACCTCGAAGCACTGCACGCCGACATAATTGTCCTGCGCCACACCGCTCCGGGCGCTCCCGGCTTTTTATCCACCCGCCTCAACTCGAGTATAATTAATGCAGGTGATGGTGCCCATGAACACCCGACACAAGCACTGCTGGACACCCTGACCATCCGCGAAAAGAAGCAAACTATCGCCGGCCTGCATGTAGTGATTATCGGCGACATACTTTTTTCAAGAGTTGCACGATCCAATATCTGGACGCTACTGAAACTGGGTGCTGAAGTGACCCTGGTCGGCCCCAGCACGCTGGTTCCGCGCAGCTTCGAACGACTGGGTGTCCGGATCGAACGCAATATCGATTCGGTCTTACCGCATGCAGACGTTGTCAACCTGTTACGTATCCAGCACGAGCGCCAAAAACGCGAGTACTTCCCAGGGTTGGGAGAATATACGACACTTTTCGGGCTGACTAAAAAGCGTGCTGAACTACTCAAGGATGATTGCCTGATCATGCACCCCGGTCCGATCAACCGTGGGGTTGAAATTGACAGTGAGATAGCTGATAGCAGCCGCAGTGTCATCCTGGATCAGGTCACCAATGGATTGGCCGTACGTATGGCAGCATTGTACCTAGGTGG
>CAZHRP010000005.1:0-20517 GCA_964535055.1 uncultured Chthoniobacteraceae bacterium | reverse complement strand
TCAAAAACGCCAGGGCCAATGCCCGCGCACTGGCCTCCAGCCTGGAGGAAAAAGCATGAAGCTGGTAATCCGCAACGGCAGAATTATAGACCCGGCAAATGACCGGGATGAAGTCGCCGCTCTGTTTGTGGTCGATGGCAAAATCGCATCTGCCGATGACTATGAGCAATCAACGGCAGACGCTGAGGAAATTGATGCTGCCGGCAAAGTTGTTGCACCCGGGTTAATTGACATCCACGTGCACTTGCGCGAACCGGGTCAGTCGGCCAAGGAAACCATCGAATCAGGTACCAGGGCCGCAGCGGCTGGTGGCTTTACCTCAGTAGTGTGCATGCCAAATACCAGCCCGGTAATCGACGATCCGAGTGCCGTCACCTGGCTGCAAAACCGGATCACTAAAAAGGCCATAGTTAATGTTTTTCCGGTCGGTGCCATTACCCGCAAGCTTGCCGGCGAGGAACTCACGCCGATCGGCTCAATGCTGCAGTGCGGTATCGTGGCAATTTCTGACGATGGCAAGTGCGTGCAAAACCATGGACTCATGCGCCGTGCAACCGAGTATGCACGCATGTTCGATATCCCGATCATCGATCACTGCCAGGATTACAGCCTGGTGCAGGATGGTGTCATGAATGAAGGTTACTGGAGTGGCGTGCTGGGCCTGCCAGGGTGGCCGGCTGCCGGTGAAGAATTGATTGTGTTGCGCAATATATTGCTGGCCGAACATTATTACTCGCGTATTCATTGCCAGCATATTACCTGCGCCGGCAGCATCAGGCACATCCGTGAAGCGCGCAAGCGTGACATACCTATTTCTGCAGAAGTTTGCCCACACCATATTGCGCTTACTGATGAGAATATTCAGAGCTTTGATCCTAATTATAAGATGAATCCCCCGCTGCGAACGGCAGCCGATATCGATGCCCTAATCGAAGGGATTGCGGATGGCACAGTCTCGGTACTGGCAAGTGATCATGCACCTCACTGTCCCTACGAAAAAGAAGTCGAGTTCGATTTCGCTCCTTTTGGCATCATTGGCCTGGAAACTGAACTCGGGCTGTTTATTGATATCCTTATCCACAAGAAAAAGGCCATCGATCTGCCGCGGTTGATTGCCATGTTTACCATCGAGCCAGCAAAGCTGCTAAAGCTCAACCGTGGCACACTGTCTGCCGGCGTTCCAGCTGATATCACTATCATTGATCCGGAACTGGAATGGCAGGTTGACCTGGAGCAGTCCGAATCACTATCCCGCAATTCCCCGTTCTCCGGCTGGCAACTTAAAGGCAGGGCGACCCGGACGATCGTAGCGGGTGAAACCGTATTCAGCACCTGATTTCCAGACCTGCCTACTCGACACTAGCCGTAATCGCTGTCGCAGCAGATAGCTCGATTAAATCGCTAAGAATATTTAATGCCTCAAAGCGCTCAACGTCATAGTAGGCCTGTTTGCTGTCAGCATCATCCTGAGTTTTAGTAGACGCGCTGTAGTCATTTTCAACATTGCTGGTAGCAGCAGCAAAACTTGAGCTGGAACCTGTATCATCACTTGCCAGCTGCAGTTCGGGGTTGCTGACATTATCAAGTGTGATTTTGTAAACGATCGGCTGCGGCGCATTGCTTTGTTCGCGCTCAGCAATCCGTTTCTCGCTGCGCTGTTTTTCCCTCTCGATTTGTTCGCGCCGTTCAGCCTCATTTAGCGAGATCGTATTCTTTGCCTTGCGCTCTTCGAGGCGCTCGATATCACTCATAACATAACGAAACTCCCGTGAGTTCATGACTCTGGTCTGCGAGCGCTTGCGCAGTTCATCAAGATACAGCGGCTGCTCGGCAAACTTATCAATTGGTAAGGGATCTACCTTGCCATATGGCAAAGGTTCATCCAGCGCCGATTCACCGATCTCTTTCTGGTCAGTCAATGTCGGCAAGACTATGTCGGATACCACCCCACGCAACTGGGTCGATTGCCCACTAGGTCGATAAAATTGCTGGATCGTCAGTTTGAGCGCCCCGGCGTTGGTATCCTCACCGCCAACCGGTGACATAAACCTTCCAATACTGAGCATCGTCTGCACTGTACCTTTACCGAAGGTACTGGTGTCACCGACGATAACGGCACGGTTATAATCCTGTAACGCACCGGCAAAAATTTCACTGGCTGACGCGCTCAACCTGCTGGTAAGAACGATCATCGGACCTTCATAGGCAATGTCGGAGTTACGATCGTGCGAAATAGTAATATTGCCTTGAGTGTCTTTCGCTTGGACCACAGGACCTTCCTTTATGAACAAGCCGGTCAGGTTAACCGCCTCTTCTAGTGACCCGCCGCCGTTGGTGCGCAAATCTACTACCAGGCCTTCGATTTTTTCCTGCTTCAGTCGTTCGAGTAAAATTTCAACATCCCGGGTAGTACTTTTGGCATTATTGCTCGGGCGGGATGCCGACATATCGGCATAAAATGATGGCAGCGTGATCCAGCCTAATCGCTTAGCTTTACCATTGGGTTCAATTCTCTCAATGACTTCCGCATAGGCTTCCTGTTCTTTCAGCTCTACTTTATCACGAACTATGCTAACTACCTTCTTTTGTGATGGGTCTAATGACTTAGCAGGAATAACCAGCAGGCGTACGGTCGTGCCCTTTTCACCGCGGATCATCTTGACCACCTCATCAAGTTCCATATCCAGCACTTCGACAAACTCTGAGTCATCCTGCGCAACACCTGCTATCCGGTCCTTGACGTTCAGCTGACCGCCCATATCCGCCGGACCACCCGGCACCAGTTCAACTATCTCAGCATAACCTTCTTCCGAACGCAAAACGGCCCCGATGCCGACCAGCGATAAGCGCATATTGATCTCAAAGTTTTCGAGGTCATCCGGGTCCAGGTATTCGGAATGCGGATCATAGACTCGTGCCAGATTGCCCAGAAAGTCATATATAATATCATTCTTGTCTCTAGTTTTGATCCTCTTTTGTAGTAGTTCATAGCGGCGCGCAACTATCTCAGTGCCGGGCTCGTCGCTGACTTCGCTCAGCTTGATTTGCAGCAACTCGCTCTCGATGCGTTTGCGCCAGAGATCCTGCGCCGCTGCCTGATCTGCCGGCCATGGTGCCTCGGAGCGATCGAGCATGATCGAATCCTGGCTATCAAATGAAAACTCGGTGTCCAATAGCGAATCCACCAGGGCTACCCGTTGATCCACGCGTTTCTCAAATAACTCGTAAATCTCAAATACCGGTGCCGGATTACTGAGCTTGATATAATCCTGCAATTCAGTGCCATATTTTGCGCGTAACTGCTCGACATCTTCCTGGGTAAAAAACATTCTGCGGTAATCGAGCGATTCGAGGTAACTGTCGAGTAAGCGACTACTTAGATTCTCATCCAGCATCTGGCGGGTCAGGTGGCCACGTTCAAGCAATCGGGCGATATAGAAGGAAATCAAGCCGGGCTCAGGCTCTTTGGCGACTTGGGAAACAGCTGGCTGCAAAATCAAGGCAACCAGTAATAATTTTCTCAACAGCGGATATAATCTATCAGACACAAAAAAAGTGTGCCTCAGGCTAGCAACAAATCAACCCCTCATGTGAAAAAACATCATTTAACTGGCGGTTGACAGACGCGTGGTCACTGAATCGGATTGAGTAATTTGCAGACTTCTGGATAAAGTGCCGGATTACAGGCCAGACAGGAACTGGCTGAAACCGGGTCATCACCTGTCCAACTGGTAATCGAGCCACCAGCTCCCGTAATGACCGGAATCAGCGGCAAAACATCCCAGGGGTTTACCACTGGATCAAGCATGATATCGATACCACCGCAGGCCAGTAACAGGTAACCATAGCAGTCTCCCCACCCACGTACCGTCCGGCAGGCACGGCTTAAGCTATTAAAACCGTCCACATCCTGGTAGTTGCCGATAGTAGTCAAATCAGTAGTGCAAAGAGTTGCTTCGCTTAATGAACGCACCCGGCTGACTCGCACCGGCTCACCATTCAACGTTGTTTTGTTGCAATCGCCTAAACAAAGCTGCCTCAACACTGGCTGGTAAATTGCCCCCAACTGCGGCCGCCCAGCGTGCATGAGGCCGACCAATGTACCAAATAACGGGCAGCCGGCCGCAAAAGAGATAGTCCCGTCAATCGGATCTAACACCCATACATATTCCGCATCTTCCTGATGATTGCCAAATTCTTCAGCAATTATGCCATGCTCCGGATAGCGCTCCATGATCATTTCGCGCATGACCTGCTCAGCTTCACGGTCTGCCTGTGTTACCGGACTGTCGTCGGCTTTACGCTCACTCTGTAAAGCATGTGCAGCACGAAAATAGTTGGTAACAATTTTACCACTTGCTTCACACAGCTCCTCGATGAAGTCGCTGAAATCTGACGCACACATGACACTCAGGCTTGAACTTCAATGCGGCGACGCTGCCCGAGAATGTTGCCTGCTTGGTTCTTTGTATCCCGTCCGGTCTTTAAAACGGAATATCGTCATCCGGTTCATTATCCGGCTTGGCAGGCGCTGCACTCTGCGGATTACCAGACGCTCTGGCAGGAGCACTGTCATCGCCGCCACGCGCTGAACCTAGTAATTGCATGGTCTCACCAACAACGCGTAATTTACTGCGCTTCTGGCCGCTTTGCTTGTCTTCCCAGGTATCCAGTTGCAAACGCCCTTCGATAAATACAGGCCTGCCTTTCTTAAGGTACTCGCCTGCCACCTCTGCTGTACGACCCCATAAGGTGACATCGACAAAAGTCGTTTCTTCGCGCTTCTCACCGTTTTCGAGACTATACTGCCGGTTGACGGCCATGCCAACTTCCGTCACTGCACTTCCCTTAGGTGTGTAACGGACCTCCGGGTCACGGGTGACATTACCCAATAAAATTACTCGGTTGAAATTTGCCATAACGATTAGTGGTTGTGATTAAGATTCCGACGACGCTTTCTTAGCCGGTACCCGACGGCAATTCTGTCGGTAAACTTGCTTATCCAATTTGAATTTATTCTGTAATGCATCCACCGAGGAAGCGGCTCCCTCGACAACAAAGTTTACAAAATGTCCTGCTGATAGCGCGCCAGGTGCATAGGCCAGCTCGCGGCGATCCATGTTTTGCACTCCCAACACCTTGCAGGACTCACCCTCAAAATCGACAGTAAGTCTGTCGATTGCCTTTTTTACATCATCTGCTCCCTGGGCATCCAGCACCAACAGGAACTCATACTGTCGAATTTCACTCATTTAGATTGGTCTTTATTGTAGATATTCATTGCCGCATCAACTCCTTTCTTTACCAGAAATAAAATTGCTTCATTCGCTCTGGTAATAGTGGCCTGTAATTCGTCTGCTTCACAAGTGTCAAATCGGCTCAATACATGCTGCCGCAAAGGCCTATCATTAGCTGCTCCAACCCCGACACGCAACCTTGATAGCTGTTCGGTTCCCAGATGATTGATGATCGATTGCATCCCGTTATGGCCGCCCGATGTTCCGCTGCGCCTGATCCGCAGACGGCCCAGCGGCAGCGCGATATCATCATAGACGGTAAGCACCTGGCGGGCAGCTATCCGGTAAAATCTTGCAACTGCTGCTACTGCCTGACCACTAAGGTTCATAAAGGTTTGCGGCTTGAGGAATATGATACCATTGCCAAAACAATAGCGAGCATTCCAGGTGGCTTTGCTTTGCCAGGTGCCATGTAACTCAGCGACCGTCTGATCAACCACATCAAAACCAATATTATGCCTGGTACCCGCATACTTACTGCCTGGATTACCCAGGCCAACCACCAATCGAATTCCTGCAGTGCCGGTCTCATTCTCAGACATGTCGATCGGCAGCTCCAACTTCAACCGGCACTATTCTTCGCTTGTTTCTTTCTTCTCCTTAATGGCCACTGGCTCTGTCGGCTGCTGCTCAGACTCATCTTCCGCAGCAGTTTCCACTCTTGGAGCAAGTACCTGGAAGACTGATAATTGAGGATCCTGGGTTGCAACCACACCCTCCGGTAATTTGATATCACCAATATGGATAGAATCCCCAACTGCCAACTCGCTGACATCGGCACGGATGACCTCCGGCAGATCTGACGGCAAACAGGAAACCTCGATCTGGCGCATATTTTGCTCCAGCAGGCCGCCCTGGGTTTTCACCCCAATTGCATCTCCGGCAGGCTCAACCATAACCTCGGTAGTAATTTCCTCATCCATGGAAACGGCCAGCAAGTCCAAGTGCAATATATCTCCGCTCACGGGGTGATGCTGGATCTCCTGGATCAGGGCGGTGCTACTACCACTTTCTTTTACCTCCAGCTTGATGAGGAGGTTTTCGCCGATTGCATGGTTGAGTAGCGTTTCCACTTCATTGCGTAGAAATTGCAGATTGGCGGGATCGTTCTTGGAGCCATATAGCACGCCCGGGATGATTCCCTGACGGCGTAATCTACCTACTTCGCCACTGCCTGTGGCCTCTCTAACCATTGCTTTTAGTATGTATTCTTTCGACATAATCTCTTACTTTTTTTGCTTACCTCACTGCCGGGTATCCTCTTTATCTATCTCAAACAGAGAACTGACAGATTCATCATCATGGATCCTGCGTATGCCTTCGCCCAGCAAGCCGGCAATACATAGGATATTAATCGGGTAGTTATCGGTAGCTTCCAAAGGCACACTATTAGTCGTAATTAGCTCTTCAATTTCGGAAGCTTTTAAGCGCTCAAATGCTATCTGTGTCAACACCGCATGCGAAACCCCTGCGAATATGCGCCGGGCTTGGTTTTCACGCAAGACTTTAGCCGCATTGGTGAGCGTACCTGCTGTCTCTGTAAGGTCATCAACCAGTAGTGCGTCACGGTCTTTGACTTGGCCGATCAGACTGAGCGTTTCGACTTCTGTGGCACTTTTACGGTTCTTAGCAACGATCGCCAACTCGGCCCCAAGACCGTTGGCGTAGGCCTGGGCCATTTTAATCCCGCCGACATCCGGTGAAACTACCACCAGGTTATCGAGCTGGCGCTTGCGCAAGTGGCGAATGATTACGGGCGAAGCATATAGATGATCAACTGGAATATCAAAAAAGCCCTGGATCTGCTGGGCATGCAAATCCAGTGTCAAGACCCGGTCAACACCCGCCGCAGTCAGTAAATTGGCTATTAGTTTTGCGGTTATTGGTACTCTCGGCTGATCTTTGCGATCCTGCCTGGCATAACCAAAAAACGGGATTACTGCTGTCACCCGGGCGGCGCTGGCACGGGTTGCTGCATCGACCATTATCAGCAGCTCCATAATATTCTGGTTGGTCGGCGGACAAGTTGGCTGGATGATAAATACATCGCGCCCACGAATGTTCTCGTTGATGCGAATGAAGGTCTCGCCATCTGGAAATGAGGTAACAACTGCATTGCCCAGCGGTTTATCGAGATAGGCGCAGATACGTTCGGCCAGGTCGCGGTGGGCTGACCCGGAAAAAAGTTTCATTTCAGGCTTGTGCGCAAACATAGTGGAGAATCGGCGATCCTAGCTCACGCTTGCTCGAATTCAATAAGAAAATCCTTTTTCTTGTAGCTCATGCGGTAATTCGCTGGTTGCTGGTAAGTTGCCTGATGATGTAAAACAGCCATGAGCAGTTGTTTGAGACCCAGCTAAGTAAGTGAAAACCTTTACCGAATATTTCAACCGCCTGCCGGTCAAGACCCGTTCATTTGTTCAAACTTGTGTCTATGGCCTGGCAGCAGGTATCGCTGCCGCCCTGTTCCATGTGACCATCCATTCGCTATTCCGGCTGGGTATCGAAGAGAGTGCAGCCGCAGGTAACACCATGGGGTTTGTCGTTTCTTCATTCCTGATCCTGACTGCCACTTGCCTGGCAGCCGGTTTATTGATGACGTTTATCTGCCCGGAGGCGGCCGGCAGCGGGGTGCCCCAGGTAAAAGTTGCATTCTGGGAACGCTTTGGAGTTATGCCCATCAAGATGGTTATTGTGAAATTTCTCGCCGGTGCGTTAACGATCGGTGGTGGCAGCTCGCTAGGGCGTGAGGGTCCTACCGTACATATCTGCTCAGGCCTGGCCTCGTTTCTCGCCCCGCTCATGGGTGTTGCTAAACAGAACCGCAGGATTGGCGCGGCTGCGGGCGCGGCAGCCGGCCTCGCAGCCGCCTTTAACGCGCCATTAACAGCTATCATCTTTGTCCTGGAAGAAATTATCGAGGATATGAATAGCCGCTTGCTGGGCAGCGTTATACTGGCTTCCCTGATCGGTGCCATCGTTACCCACGCGATCTTTGGTGAAGAGCCGGCATTCCAGATGGCCGAGATCGAGTCCCATAGCTGGTTGGTCTATGCATTTGTGCCGGTAATTGCTGCGTTTGCCGCATTGTGTGGCGTGGGTTTTCATCGCTTGACTCTGTTGCTGCGCAGGGTCAGTCGGCAGCAGTTGCGTTTGCCGCTCTGGCTACAGCCCATGGTAGGCGGCTGGGCCACCTGGATACTTGGCTGCAGCGTCTTTTTATTAACCGGCAGTATCGGGGTCTTTGGCATGGGCTATTATGACTTAACCCTTGCTCTCAATAATCAGATGATCTGGTGGGTGGCCGGAGTTCTTTTACTGGCAAAATTACTGGCTACCAGCTGCTGTTACAGCACCGGCGGCTGCGGCGGTATCTTTGCCCCAACCCTCTTTCTCGGTGGCATGGCGAGTGTCTTTCTCACCGGCCTTATTAATCTCGCCTGCCCTCTCGATCAACAGGACCAAATGCTGCTCGCCGTAGTTGGCTTGAGTGCCTGTCTGGGGGCGGTTGTGCGTGCCCCGATCACTTCCATCCTTATCGTTTTTGAAATGACCCAACAATTCTCATTAGTCCCATCATTATTGATTGGCACCTTGGTCAGCCAATGGATTGCCAGGCAATTAACCAGCGCCAATTTCTACGAAGCCATCCTCCACCAGGACGGTCACGATCTGCGCAAGGTTGTACCACCCCGCGACCTGCATGCCTACCGTCAGCTGCCAGTCTGGACGATCGCCTCGCTGAAACCCGTCCTGATCAATGACCTCAGTCCGCAAGCGCTGAGCGAGACACTCGAACAATTTAACTACAAGAGATTTCCGGTAGTCAATCAGGATGGTGAATTGACTGGAATACTAACCCGCGAGGCCGCTCAACTGGCCATACGTGAGAGTTCTGCCGCCCACCTGGTAGAGGCCACTGTCTGCCAGCGGGATATGCCAATCGGTGAAGTTCAGGGCAAAATTATCGAGTCAGCTACTGGGTGCGTAGTCATTGCCGACCCGGTTGACCAAAATCGACCAGCTGGCTTGCTCACCTTACACGATTTATTGCGCGCTGAAGCTGAAATGGGCAAGCGCCTGCCGGGAGTGTAGTTATTCAGCAGGCTCGGGCTCGTCACCCAGACGCCGGTCATTGTTTAAGTAATTACGGATAGTATCAGCAACCGCAACGTCCAGCCGGGTGACTTCCTGCCGGTAACCGCTGGCACGCAAGCGACCGATGTCCGCCTGGGTAAAGTACTGGTATTTGCCACGCAACTTTTCCGGCATCTCAATGAACTGGATATGTGGCTCCAAATTCATCGCCGCAAACACCGCGTGCGCCAGATCCAGCCAGGTATGCGCCAGCCCGCCACCAAGGTTATACAAGCCGGAAGCACCATGGCTACCCGCCAGGTGTAGCACCATCTGGACCGCATCTTTTACATACAAAAAGTCACGCTGCTGGCAACCATGCTCAAAATCATTACGATAGCTCTTGAATAGCTTGATATGCCCCTTTTCCTTCACTTGGCTGTAGGCCTTATGCACTACACTGCGCATCTCTCCCTTATGGTTTTCGTTCGGCCCAAAGACATTGAAAAACTTCAGTCCGATCACACTATCCAGAAAATCATGGACCTGGGCAAACAAATCGAAGAGATGCTTCGAATAGCCGTACATATTTAGCGGTCGCAGGCGATGCAAGTCACTCAGCTTGTCATCCATCCCGGAACTGCCATCGCCGTAGGTCGCAGCCGACGAGGCATATATAAATCGAACATCATTCAGTAATGCCCACTCAGCCAGCGATTTAGTGAATTCATAGTTATTGCGCACAAGATATCCCGCATCCTGCTCGGTAGTCGCTGAGCAGGCACCAAAGTGAAAAACGTAATCAAACTTTTCCAGGTAGTCACCATCCAGAATAGCAAGCAGGCTATCAGCTTCGATATAATCCCAGAATTTCAGCGGCACTAAGTTGCGCCATTTTTCTGATGACTCCAGAACATCGCAGGCAATGATCATCTCGCATCCGCGTTTGTTCAGTTCCCAAATCAATGCACTGCCAATAAATCCGGCAGCACCCGTCACCAGCACTTTTTTATCCGCAAAATCCATTTCTAAAAGCTCAGAGCCTTCCGCTCAACCTGATATCCACTCAGCAGCAATTACCATTCTGAGGTCAAGTCTTTGAGATCTGCTACCAGTAAATCGACCTTTTTGAGGTCTTTACGACGGCCTTTTTCCGGTTTGAGCTTAAGCTTGCGAAGCGCTGCTGACACATCTCGAAAGTCCCGCATTTTCTCCTGACGGATTTTTTTGGCTGCCCCTTCCTTCTCTACCTGAGCCAGAAGTTCCCCAATATCGCCATCAACCTGCGCCACATAGTTTCGCACAGTCGCCCTGAATTCTTTGCGTAATTCCTGTAAATCGCGCAATAGCAGTATTGCTGGAGAGACCTCATCCGGGGTCGGCTTGGGTGTCTTTTTGGTCATAGGCCACTTAAAACTATGTTATCTAGATCAATTGATATATCTTAAATATAAATTTTTCAATGAAAAACTACTCATTAGCTTGCCTGTTAGCAGCAAACTTGCTGGATAGTGCCAAATTTACACACTGGGGTACAAACTCGGTGACATTGCCACCGAGCCCGGCAACTTCTTTCACAATGCTGGAACTCAAGTAAATACATTCCTCCCGCGGCATCATAAAAATAGTTTCCACATTAGGATTCAGCTGGCGGTTGGTCAGTGCCATTTGGAACTCATATTCAAAATCAGAAATAGCCCGCAATCCGCGCACAATCGCCAGTGCCCCACAGGCATCAGCAAAGTCGACCAGTAATCCTTCAAATTTCACCACTTCGATGTTAGCTGTATCAGCCAGAGTTGCTTTAATTAGGGCGAGCCGCTCATCCAAAGTAAACAGGCCTGACTTTTGACCGTTTTTTGCGACAGCAATTATCAGCCGGTCAAATAATTTGCTGGCTCGCTGCACCACATCCACGTGGCCGTTGGTGATGGGATCAAAACTTCCCGGGTATATTGCAGTTCTGCTCATGCTCTGGTTGGTGATTAGCTATTCCCACTCTATGGTTGCGGGGGGTTTACTCGAAATATCATAACAGACGCGGTTCACCCCTTGGACCTCGTTAATTATGCGATTAGAGGTGCGCGCCAGTAACTCATAAGGAACTCTGACCCAGTCTGCCGTCATCCCGTCCTGGCTCTCCACAATCCGCACCGCGATCGTGAAATCGTAAGTACGTTCATCCCCCATCACACCAACGGAACGAACCGGTAGCAGAACCGCAAATGATTGCCACACTTTATAATACCATTCTGATGACTTCATCTCGGATACCACAATCGCATCGGCTTCTCTGAGAATCCGCAATCGCTCTTGAGTGATCTCCCCAAGAATCCGCACCGCCAGTCCCGGCCCGGGAAACGGCTGTCTTTGAACAATTTCTTTAGGCAGGCCCAGTTGCGAGCCGACCAGCCGCACTTCATCTTTAAACAACTGGCGGAGTGGTTCTACCAGCTCAAATTTCATCCGCTCAGGTAAGCCGCCTACATTATGGTGGCTTTTGATCAAGGCCGCCGGATTACCAGATATAGAAACACTTTCAATGACATCCGGATATAGCGTGCCCTGTGCCAGAAACTTGTAATGTGAGTCGCCATCCTCTCCCTGCTGCTCCCCGGCCTTCAATTCCTGGGTCGCCTGTTCAAAAACGACCACAAATTCGTTGCCGATTATCTTACGCTTCTGCTCCGGGTCAGAAATTCCCTTAAGCTTGTCGAAAAATTGCTGCGAGGCATCAACGTAATGGAGCCGAATCTGAAAGTTTTCACCGAATACGCGTTGCACAATTTCAGCCTCGTGTGAACGCAACAAGCCATTATTGACGAAGATACAAGTCAGCTGGTCACCGATCGCCTTATGCAGTAACGCTGCTGCCACGGAAGAATCGACGCCACCACTCAGTCCCAGAATCACTTTCTCTTCGCCAACCTGCTGGCGGATCTCATGGCAGGTTTGGTCGATGAACGACCCCATCGTCCAGTCCATCTCGCAGCCGCATACCTCATAGACAAAATTCTGCAGGATTTCTTTGCCGCGCGGTGTGTGCGCCACTTCAGGGTGAAATTGTAAACCAAAGAATTGCCTGCTGCGATGTTCGATCACTGCTGCGGGGGAACCTTCTGTCCAGCCTGATTTCTGAAATCCTGCCGGCAATTCAGTAATTTTATCACCATGGCTATTCCAGACATCCATGCGCTGCGGCAGCGAAAGAAAAAGCTGGCAGGACGGATCAACCTCCAATATGCCAAATCCATATTCCCGCTGCTGCGAATGCTCGACTTTCCCGCCCAGATGATGGGCCATCAGCTGCATGCCATAACAAATCCCGAGCACTGGCACTCCCAGTTCAAAAATCCCGGGGTCCGGCTGCGGTGCATCCGCCGCATAAACACTAGCCGGCCCACCCGACAGAATAATCCCATCAGCATCAAGCGACCGCAATTCGTCTGCCGCAGTATCAAACGGTAATATCTGCGAGTAAACCTGGCACTCCCGTACCCTGCGTGCAATAACCTGCGTGTATTGCGAACCAAAATCGAGAATCAGTATTCTTGAACCTGTAAACTCAGGCTTGCCAGCTGCCGGTTGCTCATCCATCCGTGTAGTCAATAGTAATGCTGCCCGTGGCTCAAGCATTCTTGCACATGGACTCGTGACTGCTAGCATGATTGGATGTCGACAACTACCAAAAAATCCTACTGGCTGGTCAAACAGGAGCCGTCATCGTACACTTGGCAGCAATTCTTGGAAGATCAGGTTACCGTATGGGATGGGGTGCGCAATTTTCAAGCACGCAATAATTTGCGGGCTATGAAACTTCATGACCAGGTACTATTTTACCGCAGCGTCGAGAAACCGTCGGTCATCGGCATTTGTGAAGTTGTGCGTGAAGCCTACCCCGACCCAACTGCGCAAGAAGGGGATTGGTCGGTTGTCGACCTGAAGGCTACAACAACACTGACCAACGAAGTTTCCCTGCAGGCTGTAAAGTCAGAACCACAGCTGGCAGAAATTCCGCTGCTTAAGCAATCCAGGCTTTCCGTGATGCCGCTGACTGCTAAAGCCTTCCGCAAACTGGTCTCTATGAGTTCCGGCAGATAATGCTCGCAATAGGTACCTGCAATTAACTCAGGCCACTATTGCTTCAGATTCCGATAGTTTGAATACCCGGCCTTCCGGATCACGAAAGTTAGCATACGGGCCCTCAAAGGTGACTATGACTCCGCGCTGCCGCAATAATTCCAGTATCCGATCCCGGCCTTGCATCGCGAGATAGATGTGCACAAAACTGACGTTCTCCCCGAACTCGCACGGCCGGATGCTTAGCGCGAGTCCGCCAAGCTCCATGTCGCAGTAACGATTGGTGCGTTCGCTGATGACTTCAGCACCCAGCACTCCGGTATAAAATTCTTTGACCGCTTCCCACTTTTGCGTGAACAAAGTCAGCGAGTAGCATGATGGTGCCACTACCTGATTGTCGTTGCTGTGAATATTTGCCTCCATAAAGGTGCCTTCTGTTAGAGTGAGCTTTTCAACCGCTATCATAAAATATAATGAGCAATTGCCATGCTAGATGGGCATATTTCTCAATCAACAACCCTATATCCCAAGTTTCTTCTCTAATCGTGGTTGAACAGCAATCCGCCAAAAGTCTATCATTAGCTCGAGAATGAGCAGTGCCGCCAAATGCGGGCGAATCCTCGTCATCGAGGACGAACCTTCAATATTAGATGCAATCAGCTACGCGCTGGAAAGCGAAGGCTTCGAGGTAGCAACCAGTACTACCGGAGGCGACGGCCTTGCCCTGGCTGCTCAAAATTCTTTCACACTGGTCATATTGGATGTCGGATTGCCCGACCAGTCCGGCTTCGATGTCTGCCGGGAATTGCGTCGCAGTTCTACTGTTCCGATTATTTTTCTGACAGCGCGCACTGCCGAAATCGATCGCGTAGTCGGTCTCGAACTTGGTGGCGACGATTACCTAGCCAAACCATTTAGCCCCCGCGAACTGGTTGCACGGGTTCGTGCGATCATGCGCCGCGTACCTCCTCCGTCCGCTGCCAGGCTGACTGTTGACCCTGAACAGAAATTGAAATTTGCAATTGATTCCGAACGCTGCCAAGTACGCTATCACGGTCAGTTGCTGGAACTAAGTAGATATGAATACCGCCTGATCTGCGCATTGATAGGGCACCCTGGTCGGGTCTTCAGCCGCGCGCAACTGATGGATGCAGCCTGGGAAGAGCCAGAGGCTTCGATGGAACGCACAGTCGATACCCACATCAAATCATTGCGGGCCAAATTGCGGGCGGTTGCCCCCGAGGCCAACCCGATCATCACCCATCGTGGACTGGGCTACTCGCTGGAGACAAACACTTGAGCCTGACTGCCAGAATTCTCAGCGGTATGCTGGTCGCGATCCTGGCCGCCTGGCTGTTGCTGATCAGCCCGGCCCTTGACCGGGTCGAACGCCAGTATCTCGAAGCTGCTGAGGAACCGATGGTCGATACCGCTGAGTTGATCGCTGCCCTGATGTCAGCACGGCTGGCCAACGGCGAGGAATTGCCGGGACCGTTGGTCCAAGCCCTGCCGCTAACCCGCCAGCGTCAACTCGAAGCACTCATTTATGACCAGCTGAAAACCAGTGTCGAAATGAATGTCATGCTGACTGATGAATACGGCATCGTCATTTATGATTCGGCCGATAGCGGCAACGTGGGGCGAAATTTTTCCAGCTACCTGGACATCCATAACACATTGGCTGGCAACTACGGTGCTCGCTCCACCCGCATCGACGAAGCGGATGCAACTTCTTCGGTTATGTATGTCGCAGCTCCGGTGCTCGACACCGACGGCAACCTCGCCGGCGTGGTCTCGATTTCAAAGCCACAGCGCAGCATGCTCGGCTTTATTCTTGAGACACGGCGCAAGCTCAAGCATTGGGCGCTCGCCGGAATTATTGCGTTCATGCTTTTCGGTATCTTTCTGTCCTGGTGGGTCACCCAGCCGCTCAAACGCCTTACCGGTTATGCCGAAAGCGTGGCTGCCGGAGACAAAGCACCATTGCCGCCACTGCCCGGTCGCCATCTACGTACGCTCGGCTACTCACTCGAAAGCATGCGCAACGCTCTGGAAAATCGCCAGTATGTCGAAAACTATGTGCAATCACTTACCCATGAAATGAAGAGCCCACTGGCCGGAATTCGCAGCGCCGCAGAACTACTCGAAGGCGACCCACCTACCGCAAAGCGTAACCAGTTCCTCGACAACATCAGCTCGGAGACCGACCGCTTGCAACGTCTGGTCGATCAATTGCTGGCACTGGCCAGCCTCGAAAACCAAAAATCCATTACCGATCCGCAGCCGGTTGACCTGCTAGCAATTACCCGGCGCCTGGTCGATGATTACTCGGCCCGCTATCCCGACCTCGATTTCCGGCTCGAGGCACCGGATGCCGCGACTGTAAACGGCGATGAGTTTCTGCTTGAGACTGCGATCTCTAATCTGCTTAGCAATGCCGTCGAGTTCTCGCCGGCAGATGGCCATCTCGATCTCGCCATCCTCCGCAGCAACAATTTCGTGACATGCACCATTGCCGATCATGGCCCCGGGATCCCAGCATTCGCTCAAGACAAAATATTCCATCATTTTTACTCGCTGCCACGACCCGGCTCGGGTCGCAAATCATCCGGCCTCGGGTTATGCTTCGTCGCGGAAGCAGCAAAATTGCATAATGGTGAGATAGCTATCGTCAACCGTGAGACTGGCAGCGGCACACTGGCCACACTCAAGCTACCGGCAGCTTGATCGCTGTCTGCATGCATGTTCTTATACTACCAGAATGATTATCAATTCGGGATTTATCGATAAGCTGCTGAGCAGGCTCGACAAGGTAAGCCCGCGTGAACTGCGCAAGTACCTGGTAGGGATCACCCGCGAGTACGGCTTCCTGGACAGGATCGTCAATTCCATCCAAGAGGGGGTCATCGTAGTCGATGAGACGGGTGCGATCCGCTATCTTAATGATGCCGCCTGCGGCCTCTTCGCACTCAACCGTGACGATTGCCTCGACCAGCCGATCAACGAAAAAGTCCGCGGCTTCGAGTGGAGTAAACTTACTTCCAGCGAACAAATTGTCAGCCGTGAAATGGAAGTCTTCTACCCCCAGAACCGATTCCTCAATTTTTACGTCGTACCTTTGGCCGATAGTGACGAAAACACCTGGGACGATGCTCTCGAATCCGGCTATGCCATTATCCTTCGCGATATCACTGAAAACCGCCGGAGTACTGAAGAAACCATCGAAAGCGAGCGGATCAACGCCCTGACGATGCTTGCCGCCGGTGTCGCGCATGAAATCGGCAATCCCCTGAACTCGCTCCATATCCACATGCAGTTGATGGATCGCAAAGCAACTAAACTGCCCGCCGGCCAGCGCGGTGAACTCAGGGACATGCTTAAAGTCTGCCGCGACGAAATCGACCGTCTCGATTTCATCGTCAGTCAGTTTTTGCGCGCAATCCGACCGTCGGTTCTTGAAACCCGCCTGTCCAGCGTTAACGATATCGTCGAGGAATCACTCGCATTCCTGGCATCGGAAATCAAAGATCGCGATATTCTGGTCGATACTGAACTCGCAGCATCGCTGCCGCTCATCCAGGTCGATCGCGACCAGCTCAAGCAGGCTTTTTACAACATTATCCGCAACAGCTTTCAGGCAATGAGCAAAGGCGGGTTTTTACGCGTGCGCAGCCGCCTGGATGACGACTACATTGTTATTTCTTTCAGTGACACAGGTGGCGGTATCGCCCCTGATGATATGAAAAACTTGTTTCAGCCGTACCATACGACCAAGACGACCGGCACCGGCCTTGGTTTACTGATCGTCCGCCGCATCGTTCGTGAACATGGTGGTGAGATCGCCATAGCCAGCGATGAGGGACGCGGTGTTACTGTCGACATCCGGTTACCAGTGAGTGAACGGCGCGTGCGCTTACTCGAAGAGAAAGCGGAGAATACCTGAAGAATTTCAGTTCGCCGGCACCTTCTTGGGCATGGATAAATGCCAGATACCCGCAATTATTAAATATCCGCAGGCTGCCAGCAGTAACAAACCTGCTATCGCTCCTATCATCAATGACCGCAGAAAGTCTTCAGTGTTATCCTCTTTGATAATTATTACCCTATGCCTGTGAACGCAACATCTCCGGCGGGCAGGCGCTATTTACCGGCAGGTATAGCTTTGGCCAGCAGCTTTTGAAATAAGTCGAGCAGCCAGGAATGCAAGGCACCGAACAGCAGCCCGACACACACACCACTAATGCCCCCGCTCAGCAATATGCTAAGGGCCGGTAATTGTAGCTCGAATAATGTGGATACCAGCCAGCTCAGAAACACCCCGCTGCAACCAAACACAAACACACAGGTCTGATAGAAAAAAGCACGCAATCCGGCAGTAGGTCGTTTGCGCACCAGGCCAACCGCTACCGATGTCGAAATAATCCCCAGCGCGACTGCCACAAAACTGACTAAAGCAATAGCTACCCCAAGCGCCAGCCCCACCCCAATCAGCAGCAACACGATTATCAACAAAAACAGGCCGAACGGAAATTCCATAGATTATGACTAGTCACGAAGCCTGCATTCAACAGGCGACTTAAGTTGCTGCTTACATATGTTTACTATCCTTCCTTGCAAACGGTATTCGAATGAAGGTTGATCAGGATTATCCACGTCCAGCCCACCATCCAACTCTTCTGTCAAGCCACGTTCTTTGACCAGCCTCACTACCAGTTCCGCAACTTCAACATGAGCGGTTATTCTGCCAAGGGAGACATCCAATTGGTCAAAGCTATTCATACGCAAAGCCCATTGATACCAGCAAAATTAAGCTCATACCAGAACCATAAGCAGTATATTACCACCTAAAAAACGGGCAGTACAGCTACCTTAGCCGGCCGATCAGGCCAGGCTCAATACCTGTCGCTCCGATCAAACCAACTGCTTGGAAAAGCACTCTGACTGGAAGTCAGAGAAAACTGCTTCAGGCTGGAGCGTCAACGGCATGGGCAAGCAGGTCTTCCATATCGATGAACTCCAGGGTCGAAGCATGGGTGGCGGCCAGCTTAACCGGCGGCGCCAGGCCGACTTCCAGTGCTTCTGCCCAGCGGTTAACACACAAGCACCAGTAGTCCCCCTCCCGGAGTCCGGGAAATTCGAACTCCGGTCGGGGGGTACTTAAATCGTTGCCACGGCTGCGCGTGAACTCGAGGAATTCCTCAGTCATCTGGGCACAGACGGTATGCATCCCAAGGTCGCTGCTGCCAGTGCGACAGTAACCGTCCCGGAAAAAACCGGTCATTGGATCCATACAACATGGAACCATTTCCTCACCCAGGACATTCATTGGCCGGGAATATCCTTAATTATGCCTTGGCTGCGGCGTAGCGGTCAGCGACTGCGCTCCAATCGACCACATTCCAGAAAGCCTTGAGGTAATCCGGTCGACGATTCTGGTATTTCAGATAGTAAGCATGCTCCCAAACGTCACAACCGAGAATCGGTGTGCCACCAACCTCTGCAACACCTGCCATTAACGGGCTATCCTGGTTGGGTGTTGAGGTCACTGCCAGCTTGCCGTCAGCACCAACAATTAACCACGCCCAGCCACTGCCAAAACGGGTAGCACCAGCTGCTTCAAATTGTTCCTTAAAAGCATCGTAACTGCCGAAAGTGGCATTGATATCATCCGCCAGTGCTCCGGACGGTTCGCCGCCGCCATTCGGACCAATTACCGTCCAGAATAGTGAGTGGTTGGCATGACCACCACCATTATTGCGAACCGCGCCACGTGCTGCATCAGGAACAGCACTGAGGTCTGCGATCAATTCTTCGATCGACTTAGCGTCCAGAGCGTCATGCCCTTCCAATGCGGCATTTAACTTAGTCACGTATGCATTATGGTGTTTGCCATGGTGGATTTCCATGGTTTGTGCGTCAATATGCGGTTCCAATGCTGAGTGTGGGTATGGGAGTGCGGGAAGTTCGTAAGCCATATTAATTCCTTTCTTTTTGTTCTTATAGTTTGATAATCAGTAAGCATACTCGCATAATCGAATCGATGCGCAAGTGGGAGCTTGTCACAGTAGCAGATTTTATGATTTCCGATCAGTCTTCTTTGTCACCAACCACTCGGAACTTGCCTCTACGCTGCAGCAGCCAGCTGCGACGGATACTCCGGTACAGGTCGTCGAGTTGCTCCAGCTCACCCATCCGGTACTCGACCGTGCGCGCATGGGTAGTCGTCGGGTAGGTTTTCAGCACGGTATTTTCCAGAACTTCCTCTTGCCCGACGCGCTCTGCGACAATCGCCGCGCGTTCCTGCATAGTTTCAAGCAGGGACTGGCCGACGCCAACCGGCGACTTCAAGCCACTGCGGCTGACATAATAAAACCTGCCCAATGAACTACCCTCGGCATCTACTGTTACCTCGTAGACTTCCATGGTCGCATCAACCTGATATTTATGCATCGCCACCATGCTGACCCGCCGCAAGTCGACCAGGTAATTGCCGCCCGGCAACTCTGCTTCCCATAGTGGAATTTTTGAGCGGTCAATGCTAACGGGATTCTTATCTGAGTCATCTTTGTCCTCCTGGCCAAAGACACTGGAGCTAAAACAAAGCAGGCACAACATACCGGCAAATGGAATGAGTCTGGACATATGATTAAAGTATCAACTTGGTATCCGGTAGCAATAGAAATACTCTGCCAGTATTGTCCGGTTGCGGATTTTCCGCCATCCTGCTGCCATGAATGAAACAATTTTTCGCAAGCTTGCCGCTTATGGGGTCGTGCCGGATGATATCAACGAACGCTTCGCCCGCGCCTCCGGTCCCGGCGGCCAGCATGTCAATAAAACGTCGATCGCCGTCACCCTGGTCTGCCGCAAGAAAAAACTGACCATTACCGCCCAGGACTCACGCTCGCAGACACGCAACCGGCAACTGGCCTGGCAACGACTGCTCACAGCACTTGAAGAAGACCGCCAGCAGCAGGCAGCAGCGCGCCGTGCGCTCACCGAAAAACGCCGCCGCGCCACCCGCAAACGACCACGCGCCGTCAAAGAACGAATCCTGGAAAAA
>CAZHRP010000004.1:28311-33243 GCA_964535055.1 uncultured Chthoniobacteraceae bacterium | reverse complement strand
GCGGCCGTCCCCCTCACCCTCACGGACGCCGCGCAACGAGGCGCTGCCCCGTTTAGTGGCGGGAGGGTCCACGAACTTGGTACAGCCTACTTGTAGCAAAGATAACACTAGCAGGACCAGTAGCAGTTTCCATGTGGCGTAGATCAATGTGCGGGCACACGAGCCATTACGTTTGCGGTTTTCAGCTTTTTTCTTACGCCTGGCCATGCGTGAAGAATTGTACCACCAAAATGAGATCTGAAACCAGACTAGCAGCAACGATCTTGCAGAGACGATTACCGTTGCAAATTGGTGTGGATGTGGTTTGGTTGATACCTATGTCAAATGGAAATTATGGAGCGGTAGGAAAGTTGTTGCCAGTAGGAATAGTACTCATTTTATTGCTGGTATTATTTCAGGCGTCGATAGTCATTGTGCAGAGTGGCCATGTCGGAGTGGTGCGAATGCTGGGAGCAGTACAGCCGCAACCCCTGCCGGAAGGATTTCACCTCAAGAAACCTTTCCTCGATCTGGTCGAACAAGTGGATATCCGTTTGACAGCAACAACAGCCGATGCCTCAGCGGCCTCGCGTGACCTGCAAATAGTGAGCACCAAGGTTACTACTCAGTACTCACTCAATGGAGAAGTCGCCCCGGAAACTTATCAACGGGTGGGCGACCGCAATAAGGTTGCAGTTTCGGTAGTTGAGCCTGCCATCCAGGAGTCGGTCAAAGCCGTGACGGCCAAATTTACGGCTGAGCAGCTAGTGACCCAGCGTGAAGCGGTGCGAACCCAGATTGCCGAACAGATCAATGCGTTCATCGAGATTACCCTGCGCGACAAAGAGCTGTCTGGCGCAGTCCGAATCTCCAATGTCGCCATTACCGACTTTCAATTTTCGGGAGAGTTCAATCGGGCGATCGAATTAAAGGTCAAAGCCGAACAGGAAGCCTTACAGGCAAAAAACGAGAAACTACGGCGCGTGACCCAGGCCGAAGCTGCAGCTGCTGAAAAAAAACTGGAAGCTGAAGCAAGAGCATTCCAGATCGAAGCGGAATCCGTAGCACGTGCTGAAGCGATTCAGCGCGAGGCAGAATCGCTTAGAGGCAACCCGGAGCTGATCCAGTTGCGCGCAGTCGAGAGCTGGGATGGCATCCTGCCGCGCTTTACCGGTTCCAATGCAATCCCATTTCTGAACCTGGAAAGTTTCGATGCCGGGGGTGATACTACTAGTACTGCCAACCGACCGCTCAGGCGAACCATCCCCAGCCAGTAATTGACAGTTACCGGTTCAGGTTTTCCTCGATACAAGCGATCAATTCATCGGCGGTAACCGGTTTGGCCAGAATAGGAATGCCACCGGTCGAGTGATTGCCGGCAGCTTCGCTTTTGGAAGCTATTGCTGTCAGAAAGACGACAGGGACTTGCTGCAGACTGCGATCAGCCCGCAGGCGGTTAGCCACTTCGCCACCATCGAGACCAGGCATCATAATATCCAAAAATATGATGTCGGGCCGGGTCTTGCGCGCAGTACTGATCGCTTGCAGCGGGTCGGTCTCCTCGATTACCAGATAAGGCCCGCGATTTTCCAGGTTTAGTTTGAGCATTTTCAGGAACCCGGACTCATCATCTACTATCAGGATTCGTTTTTTCATGGCTAATATTCCGGCAGTGTTATGATGGCAACAGCGCCACCCTCGGGGTGATTGGTCATATCGAGAGTGCCGCGATGTTGCTGGATTATCCGGCGGCTGACACTAAGACCTAATCCGGTGCCGCCACCCGTGGCGCGAGTTGTGAAAAATGGATCAAATATCGAGCGCAGCTTATCGCTGGGGATGCCCGGTCCGCTGTCATGGATTTCGATAGTGATGATCCGGTGGCCAAGAACGAAGCGGCCATGAATTCCCTCATCATCAGGTTGTACCGTAGAAGCTCGGGATGAATAGGTTGCAACCTCAATTACACCGCCAGCAGAGCCAATGGCCTGCACCGCATTGAGTAAAATGTTGATCAATACCTGTTCGATTTTGGCACGATCAACCTGCGGACGCGGTAAGTCCGCGGCAAATTTTCTGGTAACTTTGATTTTAGATTTACCCAGCGAGTAGCCCATCAGTGAAAGTGTTTTATTGACCAGCGAATTGATATCGCACTCTTCAAGATCGAGTCCGCGATCGGCAGCAAAATCCAGCAGATCCCGGACGATAGTTTCTGCCCGTTCGATGGCGTGGTGCATTTCACTGGCTGCCGTCTGGATGTCTGCAGACTTCTCCGGTATTTTGGATTCGATGAATTCCAGCCCGCTTTTGATAATCGCCAACGGGTTTTTTACCTCGTGGGCAACACCGGAAGCCAGGCGCCCGACCGAATAGTGCTTCTCAACCTCAATCAGCTGTTCCTGCATGCGCTGCATCGAGTCATTAGACCGTCGCAAGTCAGTAAGAGCCTGAACCAGCCGCTGGCGGCTCGCCTCCAACTCGTGGTTGGCTTTAACCAGCTTTTCTTCGGCCAGGCGGCGCTCAGTAACGTCCTTGGTGATGCCGACCAGACCGCGCATGCTGCCATCCGAAAGGATCAGTGGTACTTTAGTAATCGATTCCCAGCGCTGGCTGCCATCCGGCAATTCCAGCAAAATTTCGCGGTCATAGATTTCTTCATAATTGTCGAGAACCTGACGATCAAGTTGGCTAACTTTGTCGGCCATCTCCAGCGGCAAAAAGTCATAGATTGTCTTACCAAGAACTGCTGACAATTCATATTCGCCGAGGATTTTACGATGCCCGCTATTGCTGGCGAGATAACGGCCATTGAGATCCTTTACGTAAACACAATCCGGTAGATTATCGATCACACTGGCCAGCAGCTCATGGCTGAGCAACCGGCCGCCAGCGACTCTGATTTGTTGGGTTAGCTTTCTGGTTTCTTTGGCGGCGTCTGCCACGCTCACAGACCCCTGATCTGTTCTGCTTGGGGGCATAATAATATTATACCCTGATTTTGGTTTTGCAGAAATAAAAATACTCAACTATCAGACGGTTGATACTCGGCCCATGACGAGGAAGTTTCCCAGACCCTGATTTTCTCGATCTGCACCAGCGGGCGCAGTGGATATGTGGCAGTGTCATGCCCGGCATATTCAGCCAGCAATTGGGAGCAATGCTCATAAAAGGTTTTGGCTAAAACCTCGGTCGTTGGCTCAGTCTGCTCGAATGGGATTATGCGTTCGCCGTAGGCTGCCTGTAAGGTGGCAAACATAGGATCTGCAGTATTCACGCAAAGTGAGTGGTCGAAACGCTCAATGAATTCCCCGAGCGCCTGCTTCACGATTTTGAAATCACAGACCATGCCATTGTCGTCCAACTCATCAGCAGTGAGTACTATTTCAACTTTACGCGAGTGGCCATGCGGATAGCGGCATTTATCAGGGTGATGGCTGAGCATGTGGCCATTTTCAATTTCGAGCGTTTTACAGATTCGGAACATATGCGGATGAAGCAGTGATAGTTTTGCTAAGTTCCCTTGGTATTCCCGAATAACCTGATATGCAAGCGGTCACAGTAGCGGAATCCCTGCTGCATGCATAGTCTGGCTAATTGTGGAGCAAGATTGTCAAGTTGCGAACTACTGGTAGCTTCGGGCATGAGAAGAATATCGCCATGGTCTACACGGCATCCGGTCGCAGCCAATAATCTGTGAATTTCATCAATTTGCGATAACTCAGAAATGACAAACTTCAGCTGGTACTGGTAATTATTCAGCCATTCGCGCAGGGCGCTGCTGTTGATGCGGTCATTTTCGTGACGGTTCGACCATGCTTGACCGGCGGTGTCACTTGAAGGCGTAGAATTTGCCAGTTTGGGACTCAATGAAGCCAGGTCGCAGGAAATTGCGTTTGGTGCTATGGTGGCAGCAGATTCAATGGTGACATGATAACCATTGGCCTGCAGCTGCCCGGCCAACTCATGGATACCACGAGCGACCATTGGTTCGCCGCCGGTGATCACGCAATGGCGTGCCGGATACTTAGCTGCCGTTGCAAGAATTGTCGCAATATCGAGATCTTCGCCCTCAGGGTTCCATGAGGCATAAGGGGTGTCGCACCAAACACAGCGCAGGTTACAACCGGATGTTCTGATGAATACACTCGGCAGGCCTGCCAGCTTACCTTCGCCCTGGATCGAGTAGAATATCTCAGCAATGCGCATCTGGCTTGGTTGGTAATGGCGGGGTACTGACATAGCTGGTCGGGTCCGGAACCCCTGCCAGTAAAAATGCTTCACGCCGCTCGACACAAGTGCCACATTCGCCACAATGACGGTCACCACCGACGTAACATGACCAGGTACGAGTAAAATCAACCCCCAGCTCACAACCCCGACTGACAATAGCAGCTTTGTCGAGAGCTATAAATGGCCGCACCAGGGAAATGCCCGCATAAGTGCCGGATTCGATGGCGTCTGCCATTGCTGCCATGAACGGTTCGCGGCAGTCAGGGTAAATAGCATGGTCACCGGCATGCGCTGCAATCACTAGCGCCTGCGCATCCATACTTTCCGCCATACCGGCAGTGATCGCCAGCATGATACCATTGCGAAATGGTACTACGGTCTGCCGCATGCTGGCTTCGGCATAATGTCCGCGCGGAATCTCACCACCACCACTGAGCAGGTGGGAATGGAAATAATCACTGACAAATGGAAGGGGCACCACGATGTGCCTGACAGCAAGCCGCTGCGCATGCCAGGCAGCCAACGGAATCTCGCGCGAGTTATGCTTCGAACCGTAGTCAAAACTAACAGCTGCAACCACCTTGCCCTGCGTCGCGGCATGGTAGAGGGCTGTGGTAGAATCCATGCCGCCACTCAGCAGCACCATTTGCCTAAGCTCTTTACTCATCCTCAGGGAAGCTGGCATCGACTGTCACAGCAATTCCGCCACGGGTGGAAAAC
>CAZHRP010000004.1:581-28301 GCA_964535055.1 uncultured Chthoniobacteraceae bacterium | reverse complement strand
GGCCGACAAAGGGGCTTTTGCTGCTTGCTGGGACAGGGGCTGGGGTATTGACTTTTTCGATGGATTCTACACGCCTCACCAGCATCTTTTGCGGCCTGCACACACCCACCAGATCATCCATTATCCGGTTAACTATCTCTTCATTAAAACTGCGGGTATTGCGAAAAGATGCCAGATATTGTTTGAGCGACTTGGTCTCGATGCAGTCATTTGCAGGAATGTAGCGGATCCGCAGACGGGCGTAGTCAGGCTGACCCGTAACCGGACACAGCGAAGTAAATTCCAGGCAGTCGAATTGGATCCAGTATCGGCGGCCGGGTGATCGATTCGGGAAGCAATCTAAGGTGCTGCCATCCGGTTGTGCTGGAAAATCTGGGCTGGATTTTCCAAGATATCTCAGATCATCACCTGTATTGCCGGAACTCATAGTGGTATGTTGACAGATTACTTACAGCGAGCAAGTGGATACACCGTCCACCCTCGATTTGTGGAGATCTTAATTGACAATTCTGTTTTTTCTACTAATGTACATTCTCTTTTTCTAATACAGCAGCAATTTAAGGAAACAAGCTATGAAAATGACATTTCAACCGTCCAGGCGTTCGCGCAAGCGTCAGCATGGATTTAGAGCACGCATGAAAACCAAGAGCGGGCGGGAGTTGATCAACCGTCGCCGTCGTCGCGGGCGCAAACGCCTGATTCCGAAAGGCGCTGAATTACATTACGCCCGCCACAGAGCTACCTGATCAGCTGCTGGTGCAAGCTTGGTGATGGGCTTGATGCTATGCCCGAGTGGAAGGCAGTGCGCATGCGGGAATCCGCAGATTTTCGGCTGGTCAAAGATCAGGGAAGGTCGCTAGCAGCAGCAGAGTTCGTACTGGCCTATTTGTTTGTAGCTCCTGATCAAGGGCCAAGGATTGGAGTCATTGCTTCGCGCAGAGTTGGCGGGGCGGTCCAGCGCAACCGCGTACGCCGCCGCTTGCGGCACCTGGCTGCCAACCAGCTTGAAGAATTGCGCTGTGATGTCTGGCTGGTATTGGTGGCCCGGGGTGCTTGTATTGATTGTTCGCAGTCACAATTGGAAAATTCTTGGGTTCGACTTGCACGCAAGGCCGGCATCCTGCATCCTGCATGATTCCTTTGATTAATTTATGGATCGTACAGCTTGGATTGTAATTATACTTTGCGTCGTTGGTCTCTTTGCCTGGCAGTGGAACTACCAGCAAGAGTACGGCGAAGCTCTTCGTGATCAGGCACAGCAGCAGGCAGCCGCCGACCCTGCGGAAGATCAAGTGGCCACTGCTACGGTGGAATCGGAGCCGCAACTAGCGACATCCCCAGCGGCCACTGCCGATGCCTTGCCTCCTCCAACTACAGAACCTGATCCGGCACCAGTTGCTGAGGCTAAAAAAGAAGTCATAGAGGCGAATGAGTTAATTCTGGAATTCACTAATCTGGGTGGCGGTATATCCAGTGTACAACTCTTGAACCACGATGCCGAAGGGGAAGATTTTGTTACCCTCAATCGCTTCGGCGAAGTACCGATCGGTGCGGTTGGCATGTCGCCCGGACAATTTGAACAAGCCGGTTATGAGATGCGGACGACCAATAACAACCGTGAGGTTAATTTTACCCATACCAGCTCCGACGGTTTACGCATTCAAAAGCTTTACCAGCTGCCGGAAAATAATGCTGTTGAGGCGGCTGCACACACTCTCAATTTTACGGTTACCTTTACCAATACTGGTGAGACCGCGCTGCGCCGCGAAAACTTTTATGTCAATCTGGGATCGATCGCGCCAGTCCATGAGCAGGATCTGGAGATGTATACCGGCTTCGATTACTACAGTCAGGGTAAAGAACGTTTTATCGACGTGAATTGGTTCACCCCGAGCAGGATCCCGCTGATTGGAATTCAACTGCGCGGTGCCCGTCCTGAATTTTCCGAACTGTCGCCCGGCCTCGCTTGGGCTGCGGTTAAAAACCAATATTTCAGTACTATTCTGAGCATCGATCAGTTGGACGGCAATGCTGTCTGGGCCAAGCGGTTTGAAGTATCTCTGCAAGAAGCCGGCGAAACCAAGCCGGCCATCACCGGCGCCCTGCAAGTTCCGGGGTTTGATTTGCAGCCCGGCGAGCAAATGGTTCGCCAGTTTACGATCTACACCGGCCCCAATCGCTATAGCTGGCTCAAGCAGTTGGGTGCCGACCAGGAGGAGGTACTGCGCTACGGATTTTTCAAGCCGATCAGCTTGGGTTTGCTGACCGGCCTGGAATTTTTACACGGCATGTTGGGCGGCAGTTATGCGTTGGCAATCATCGTGCTCACAATCGGGATCAAGCTGGTGCTGTGGCCGCTGCAGAATAAAGCGACTAAATCGATGCGCCGGATGGCGGCTCTCTCACCTAAGATGACAGAACTGCGTGAGAAGTATAAGGATGACCCGCAAAAGATGAACCAGGAGCTGATGAAGCTCTACAAAACATATGGAGTGAACCCATTTGGGGGCTGCCTGCCAATGCTCATCCAGATTCCCATATTTTTTGGTTTCTATTCGATGCTGCGCTCGTCGGTTGAGTTGCGCAACAGCTCATTCCTGTGGGTCAATGATCTGTCGCAACCGGACACTGTCTTTTCGTTGCTTGGCCTGATTCCGGTAAATCCATTGCCGCTGATCATGGCGGGCACCATGTTCTGGCAGATGCATATCACGCCCAAAACCGGCGATTCCGTGCAGCAGCGGATCTTTCTCTTCATGCCATTGATTTTTCTGGTATTTTGTTACAACTTTGCATCGGCACTGGCTTTGTACTGGACGGTATCAAATGTGATTTCGATCGTGCAAATCTACCTGACCCGCGACCAGCCGCTTCCAGCGCTGACCAAAGTTGAGCAACCGGAACCATTGCTGCAGCAGGGAGCAGGTAAAAAGAAGAAGAAAGCACGCAGCTCAAAAAAATGACAACGAACCCGAGAGACTTATTGGATACGCTGCTGGGATACCTGGGATTTGTAGTGGATATTGAAGAGGTCCAGCAGGAAGATGGTTTGCTGCTGCAAGTGCATACTCACGATGCCGAGCGTCTGATTGGAAGGCGTGGCGAAACTCTCGACCACCTGCAGTATTTGCTCAACCGTCTGCTGCACGAGCAAGACCGCCGGGCACCGAAAGTGCATGTCGATGTGGGCCATTACCGTCAGATTAAAAAAGACACATTGATAGCCAAAGTCAGAAAAGTAGCAGAAAATGCATTGGCTTCCGGGCAAGCGGTACAGCTGGAGCCAATGAATTCTTATGAGCGACGGATTGTTCACCAGGCATTCAAAGACGATCAGGACGTTGAGACAGTCAGTCCTGAAGATGATGCCAGGGTCAAACGGATTACGATTCGTCCACGCAAATAAGCCTACGCTTGCGGGTTGTGCCGACCTTCATCCAGGTCGATAAAGTCAAAGACAGTTTCTATTTGGTGGTCAGTGCCGTAGCCTGATGCTTCCAGTTGGCTTTTAAGGCTGGCAGAAGCTTCATCATTCCAGCCGAATTTTCGCATGAATGCATTCCACACCGCGATTTCTTCGGTGCTGGGTTTGCGGCCGCAATGAAAACACCAGTCTAGACATTCTTCATCAGTAGCACCACTCAATACAAAGTCTGCAATTTTTTCGTAAGGGACATCCAGGAATCCAGCGCAGCGGCGGTCAAAGCCACGCCCAAGGTTAGGCAGATAATCGGCCGGCAGCGCACCGGCCGCATTGAGCCTGATCTTGTCCAGCATACGCCCAAAATAGACAATTCCACCTACCGAGTCATGCGGGCTGCGCAATCCGTTTACTTTCATCTCAGAGAGCTACGCGCAGCGCACTACCAGCTGACAGATTGTATTCTTGCTGCAGCTTCCTGAGCCAGTTTGCGACTGTTGAACGCTGAAATCCTGAAGTAGCCTTCTCCGGCTGCACCAAAACCGCTGCCGGGGGTCACCACGACCGCGGCTTCTGCCAGCAGGCGGTCGAATACATCCCAGCTGCTTAAGCCGGCAGGGCAGCCAACCCAAATATACGGGGCATTAATCCCTCCATAGACTGGCAAACCGGCAGCTGCCACTGCCTGGCGCAAGATCGCAGCATTGCCCATATAGTGGTCAATTAATGACTTCACCTCTTGTTTGCCGGCGTCAGAATAAAGAGCTGTCGCTCCACGCTGTACCGGATAACTGACACCATTAAATTTTGTCGAATGGCGACGCGCCCATAGTTGCTGCAATGGCAGACTGCGGCCATCGCTGCACATCCCGATTACGGAATCCGGGATCACGGTGAAGGCACAACGCACGCCGGTAAACCCACCGTTTTTTGAGAAACTGCGGAATTCTATGGCACATTCTCTTGCGCCCTCGATTTCGTAGATCGAACGCGGTGCGTCGGAGTCTGAGATGAACGCGTGATACGCGGCATCATAGAGTATGAGGCTGCCATGTGCGCGGGCATAATCCACCCATGCCTGAAGCTGCTCCCGCGTTGTTACTGCGCCAGTCGGATTATTCGGGTAACAGAGATAGATGATATCTACCTGCTCGGCGGGGACTGTCGGGACAAAAGCATTAGCTGGAGTACAAGGTAAATATACCAGTCCCTCATAGGCGCCACTTGCTGTCGCTGGTCCGGTATTACCTGCCATGACATTGGTATCAACATAGACCGGATAAACCGGATCCATAACTGCAATCCGATTGCCAGGGCCAAATATATCAAGAATATTGCCGGAGTCACACTTGGAGCCGTCGGAAACGAAGACTTCTGCCGGGCTAACTTCGACGCCCGCTGCGCGGTAGTCATTCTCGGCAATCGCTGCGCGCAAAAATTCGTAGCCTTGTTCTGGACCGTAGCCGCGAAAAGAATTGCGCTCACCCAATTCGTCGATCGCAGCATGCATCGCCTGGCGGGCAGCGGACGGCAGCGGCTCTGTGACATCACCAATACCACAGCGGATCAGCCGGGCAGCTTGTTCGGCGTGACTCTCCAGATAGGTTTTTACACGGCGCGAGATTTCAGGGAACAGGTATCCCGCCTGCAACTTTAAATAATGTTCATTTAGCTTTGGCATATTAAGAATTCTTACTTTGCAATCTGTTGCTCGAGACGCAACTTGAATTATCAAATCTTAAACATAAGGATGGAGATATGAATAAAAAAATTCTGGTTACCGGTGCCAGCCGCGGGATCGGGCTGGAACTGTGTGGCGTTTTGGCGCGGGCAGGCCATCAGGTTTTTGCCGGGGTTCGCAATCCTGAAGCTGCTTCGCAGCTGCGAGCAGTGAGCGCCAGTAGCGGGGATAAGTTACAAATATTGTGTTTAGACATAAATGATGATGCGGCGGTGTCACAAGCGGCCACGCAGATCCATGAGCTTGGTGGCGGGCTGGATATTCTAGTTAACAATGCAGGTGTCTTTCCGGAGGATGGCGATGAGGCAATTGAAGAATTGCCATTGGAATGGCTGGATCTTGCCTTTCACACGAATGTGGTAGGCACGCTCAGGGTAACCCGCGCGATGCTGCCAATGCTACGCCGGAGTACTTCAGCTGCAGTAGTGAATATTGGTTCCGGAGCTGGCTCTATCAGTACCAAGTCCGATCACCGGAATTATTGTTATGGTGCCTCCAAGGCCGCCTTGCATTACGTCAGCCGGGCACTGGCTGCCGAACTAAAGCCAATTATAGTGACGGTCATTAGCCCCGGTTGGGTCCGTACTGACATGGGGGGACCGAATGCTGAGCTAAGCGTGACAGCAGCAGTCGCTGAGCTGGCCACTACCGTCTTGTCACTGCAGCCGGCAGACAGCTCACAATTTTTGGCGCGTGATGGGAGCCACGATCAATACCAGTGGTAAAAAATGCGGGCTCCCCGGAACACCGGGAAGCCCGCAAGGTAATTCTAGATTAACCTGCTCTTAGAAGAAGAAGCGCAGGCCTGCGCCGATCAGCTGCTGGCCGATGCGGTCGTTAGCGCCGGTAACGTCAGCATTCTGATAGTTCAACCACTTGTACTCGAGGAACAGGCTGAAGTTCTCGTTAATGAAGAAATCGGTACCGGCAAGCAGCTGCCAGGCAAATCCGACTTCGGTATCGTTGTTGCCCTGACGGACTGAGCCAACACCCGGTACCGTAAAACGCAAATCATTGATCTGACCGACATAAAGACCGGCACCACCACCGATGTACGGCTGGAAGGAACCAAGATCGAAGCGGACGATATAGTTGAGCAGGAATGCTCCGGTGTCGTAGCGATTTGAAATGTCGGCAATACGGTCACCATCAACGCGGAATTCTACGTCAGCGTCGACACCGTTGTAGAATGCGTCGAGTTCAAGTGCTGAGCGAACTGGGCCGTCATTGAAGACGTAACCAGCTTTGATGCCGCCGAAACCGCCAACTTTTTCCTGGCGCTCGACTGCTACGCTGCTGCCGCCAATACGCAGGCGCTCAGTGCCTTCGAAGTTCTGGTAAACATTGACACCACCATAAAGTGAGAAGTATGGGCCTACACCATAAACTGGTTCCGGCTCAATAGGTGCTACATACTTGGAATCAACCATTTGCTCGCCTGCGATAGCTACGCCAGCCATTGCTAGCAATGCGAATGCTGTATTTTTAATCATTTTATTATCTCCTGTTAAGTTGTTTTTGTAATTGGCGGTCACCTAGATGTAACCACCAAGCTTCTGATTATAACTTGGGCAATTGAATTGCAATCAAAAATCCTAACATTTTTTTAGAGGTACTTATTTATTATGAACGGCATACATTCGTGATTGCGCAAACCAGCATGCTGCGCTAGCCATACGATTCGATGCCTGATCAAAACACCCGTAAGACTATTGAGGAGCGCCAGCAGATGACTGAGCTGGAAATACTGCGCCACTCTTGTGCGCACGTGCTAGCCGCGGCCATCTTGCGGATTTGGCCGACGGCTCAATTTGCCGCCGGCCCACCGGTAGAGGGTGGTTTTTACTACGATCTCGAATTGGATCATCGAATTTCCCCTGATGACTTCGAACGCATCGAAAACGAGATGCGCTCGATCATTAAGGAAAACCAGAGATTTGAGCGCACTGTAGTCGAACGTTCGCAGGCTGAAGCCCTGGCCATGAGCGGTCGCCTGGCAGCACTGTCGGAGCGCAGTGAACCGAGTAAATTCAAGCTCGACTTGCTGGCAGACATTCCTGCCGAGGAAGAAGTCAGCCTGTTTAGCAACGGCGACTTTATCGATTTATGCGCCGGACCGCACGTCGGGTACACCAAAAAAATAAAAGCATTTAAGTTAATGTCGGTAGCCAGCGCTTTTTACAAAGGGGACGCTGCCAACCCGCAGCTGCAGCGAGTTTATGGAACTGCCTTCCCGTCCAAAGAGGAACTGGCTGAGCATCTGACCAGGCTAGAGGAAGCCCGGCAGCGGGATCACCGAAAACTGGGGCGTGAGCTGAATCTGTTTTTGGTCGATGAAGCTGTCGGTCAGGGGCTGGTGCTGTGGCAACCAAATGGCGCAATTATCCGGCAGCAGCTGCAGGACTTTATTCGTGAGCAATTAGATGCCCAGGGTTACTCGCAGGTCTTTACACCACACATAGGTAACCTCGGGTTGTATCGCACTTCCGGTCACTACCCGTATTATCAGGAGTCGCAATTTCCCCCGCTAATCGATGGCGATTCACTAGCGGCACTGGCAGCGGAAGGCTGTAGTTGCTCTGAACTCTCCAATAAGCTCGAGCACGGTGATATCGAAGGTTTCCTGTTGAAACCGATGAATTGTCCGATGCATATACGCATTTATAATTCGCAGCCGCGCTCCTATCGCGACCTGCCAGTCCGGTTGGCGGAATTTGGAACCGTTTACCGTTGGGAGCAGTCAGGCGAACTCAATGGCATGACCAGGGTGCGCGGTTTCACACAGGACGACGCCCATATCTTTTGTACAGAAGATCAATTACAAGATGAAATTAACGGCTGCCTTGGTTTGGTAAAGACAGTCTTCAGTACTTTGGGAATGAGCGATTATCGGGTACGGGTCGGATTGCGCGACCCAGATTCTTCGAAGTATGTTGGCGCCACCGAGAATTGGGAACGGGCCGAAGATGCACTGCGCCATGCCGCCTCTGAATTGGGGGTGGAATTTAGTGAAGAGTCCGGCGAAGCGGCGTTCTACGGACCAAAAATTGATTTTGTAGTGCGTGATGTTATCGGTCGTGAATGGCAACTGGGTACGGTCCAAGTGGATTACAATTTGCCTGAAAGATTTGGCCTTGGCTATATTGGTAGTGATAATGCCAGCCATCGGCCGGTGATGGTTCATCGGGCTCCGTTTGGATCGATGGAACGCTTTGTCGGGGTATTGATTGAACACTTTGCTGGCAAGTTCCCGACCTGGCTGGCACCTGAGCAAGTCCGTGTCTTGCCGATTTCCGACAAGTACCTGGCTTACGCACGGAACTTGTTTGGAAAGCTGCGTGAGCACGGCATCCGCACCAGTCTTGATGACAGTTCTGAGAAAATTGGTGCAAAGATTCGTCTTGCTCAGTTGGAGCGGCTTCCTTATATGCTGGTAGTTGGAGCTCGCGAAGAGGAATCTGGCACCGTAGCTATCCGTAGTCGCTGGAACAGCGACGCAGGAGTAATGGCTGCAGACACGTTCATAAATGAACTGGTTGCTGAGATTCGCGGGCGCAAATTACAATCGACACTGGTGGCCGATTCCACTGCCAGTTCCAAGGAGTAACTGACTATCCGATCAAATCAACGTAAACCGAACAGAGATCGCGGACCACAAATCCGCGTCAATAACCGTATTCGTGCCCGTGAAGTCCGCGTGGTTGACGGCCGAACCAACCAGCAAATTGGAATAATGAACACGCAGGATGCCTTGCGAGCAGCTCGCCAGGTTGGCCTTGATCTGGTGGAAGTGGCGCCGCAAGCGCAACCGCCAGTTTGTCGGATCGTAGACTTTGGCAAATACCGTTATGAGCTTTCCAAGCAGGAAAAAGACAAAAAGGCTACCGGGCCAAAACTAAAAGAGGTAAAGTTCCGCGTTAATATCGAGGATCACGACTATGTGACTAAATTGCGCCGGGCCGAGCACTTTTTAGCCAAAGGCAGCAAGGTACGTGTACAGTTGCAGTTCCGTGGGCGTGAAAATGCCCATCAGGAACTTGGGTTTGAGCTGCTCGGACGAGTCAAGGATGATCTGGTGATGACTTCCAATGTTGAAATGGAACCACGCAAAGTCGGACGTGCCATAACAATGGTGCTTTCACCGCTGCCCGAAAATAAACGCAAGCGACGCTGGACCAGCGAAGATGAGGAAATCGAGCACGAAGATCCGGACACTGTGGATGAGGAAATGCTCGAGGAAGAGAATAACAGTTAATGCAGCGTCATTATCACTTGCATTCTAATGCCTAGGATGCACTGTCAGTTGCTATGGTGTGTAGATCTTTTATTTTGAGCCTGATGGTACTGACGGTGGCCTTTTTCGGCCCGGTCGGGCGGGTGCAAGCGGCGTGGGATTTGCATAAGGTTGACGGGCGCGACTATGTAACGCTCCAGAATGTTTCCGATTTTTACAAGTTCACCGGGCGTACGGTTTCCGGGCGCAACATCCGTTTAACGGCTGGCCAGCGCAGCTTGCAAGTTACCTTAAATTCCAAGGAACTGTTCATCAATGGTATCAAATTTCTACTGAGTTACCCGGTAGTAGAGCACCAACAGGAAGTTTTGATTTCGCGGATGGATCTGAGCAAACTGATTGAACCGGTTTTAAGGCCGAGCAAGATTGTTGGTGCAGACTTGGTGAAGACAGTCATTTTAGACCCCGGCCATGGCGGGCATGATGGTGGTGCCAAGGGGAGTTGGGGGATGGAAAAAGACTTCAATCTGGACGTTGCTAAAAGGGCCAGGAATTTGTTGTTGCGCAAAGGCTATCAGGTAAAGATGACGCGTTCCGATGATCGCTTTATTCCGCTGGCAGAGCGGGCTAGCTTTGCCAATAAACATCGCAACGCTGTTTTTGTAAGTATCCACTTCAATAGTAGCCACAATCGTGCGGCAAGCGGCATTGAAACCTTTGTGCTCGCCCCGCGTGGAGTTCCCTCATTTGCCCAGAATGGACCGCGGGTCTCTGATTTTCAGCTATGTCGTGGCAATGCTCTTGACGCTGAAAACATGGCTCTCGCAACTGCGATGCATGCTTCCATGATTCGCCGCTTGAGGATGCCGGATCGCGGGATCAAGCGGGCCCGGTTCCTGGTCATCCGCGAGGTTGCGATACCCGGAGTCCTCTTGGAAGGCGGCTTTCTCAGTAACGCGCGGGATGCGCGGATGGTAGCCAGCAGCAATTACCGACAGCAAATGGCTAATAGTATTGTTGAAGCTATCAGCAACTATCGCAAAGCAGTCAGGTCAGGTAGCCAGCAGCAAATCACCAGAACGGTGCAAAACGAGTCATCGCCCAGCATTGTGGTAAAACCTAATTAGTGGGAGTTCATGGCTGCTACGAGCATACCGACACGGTCAGAAATAGATGTTGATTCCACTTGGGACTTGAGCTTGCTGTACGCTGATGATCAGGCCTGGGAGGGTGACTTTGAAGAACTGGCCGGGCGGTACCAAAAAATAGGTGATTTCAAGGGCCGGGTCGGTGACAGTGTTCAGGATCTGCTGGCGACTTTGGAGTTTGAAAAGTCACTCGATGTGCAAACCGAGCGCCTGTATCATTTCGCCAGCTTACGCATGGCGGAAGATGCCTCTAATAACCTGCATTTGGACAGGATTGCCCGGATGCGCAACCTGCATACCAGGATCAGGGAGCAGACGGCTTTTTTAACGCCTGAAATAATGGCCATCTCAGATGAGGTATGGGTGCAATATATTGGTGATCCTGCTCTCTATGAGTGGCGGCTGGTGCTGGAAAAAGTACGTCGTTACAAGCCACACACATTATCTGAGCCGGAAGAGCGATTGCTGGCACTAAGCAGCGAACCTCTGGATAGTTCGCAGCAGGCATTTTCGCAACTAACCAATGTGGATATGCAATTTGGCAAGTTGGAAGATGCCGAAGGAAATCAGCGTGAGCTTTCACAGAGTACCTTGCTGGAATTTTTGAACATGCCCGACAGGACGGTCCGCAAACGCGCTTTCCACCAGTTTTATGCCGAGTTTGAAGAGCATAAGTTTTCATTGGCAACGATGCTGGCCGGCTCCGTGAAAGCGGATGTTTATCAGGCGCGGGCGCGGAACTATCAGTCGGCGCTCGAGCACTCGCTATTCCATGATAACGTCTCGCCCGAGGTTTATCATGGTTTAATCGCTGCCGTGCGAGACGGACTGCAGCCGCTACATGATTATTACGCGGTGCGTAAACGCGCATTGTCGCTGGCGGACATTCATCATTACGATACTTACTTACCGATAATCTCAGATATTGATCGCAAGACCAGTTGGGAGCATGCAGTTGATCTCATCGAGCAGGCGTTGGCACCCCTTGGGGATGAATATACTACAACCATGGCTGCAGGTTTGCGTGGGCGTTGGGCTGACCGGTACGAGACCAAAGGCAAGCGTTCCGGAGCATTTTCATCTTCTAGTTATGGTAACCCGCCATATATTTTGATGAATTACAAAGAGGATGTCTTTTCGGATGTCTATACCCTGGCCCATGAAGCTGGCCACTCCATGCATAGTTGGTATTCCCAGAGTCACCAGCAGTTTCAAAACTATAATTACCCGATCCTCACAGCAGAGGTCGCGTCAACATTTAATGAAGAGTTACTGACCCATTTCCTGCTGCAGCAAACTTCTGATCCAGTTGCACGTGCCTATCTGATTAGTCGTCAGCTCGACGATATCCGTGGAACCCTGTACCGCCAGACCATGTTCGCCGAATTTGAGCTGGCTATCCATCAGCAGGAAGAGCGCGGCGATGCCCTGACTCTCGATTGGATGAAAGCAACCTACCGCAGCTTATTAGATGCTTATTTTGGCCAGGATTTCATAATTGACGACGATCTTGAGTTCGAGTGTCTCCGGATCCCGCACTTTTATTCGGCTTTTTATGTCTATAAATATGCCACGGGTATCTCTGCAGCAATCAGCCTGGCTGACCGCGTTTTGAACGGCGGCCAGAATGAAGTTGATGATTATCTCGGGTTTCTCAAAGCCGGTGGCTCGCGATACCCGTTGGATACACTGGCCCGAGCAGGAGTCGATTTAACATCGGCGGCCCCCGTAGCGAAAGCTCTAGAGCTGTTCTCTGTACGTGTGGCAGAGGTGAGCACCCTGCTCGAGGAGCTACCTGACGCCTAACGCAGTTTTAAAGCCCTTTTTTCTTGCGCTCAGTCGATTTCTGGGCTTTCTGCTTATTTTTGTCTATCAAGCGGGTTTTTCGCTTGCGCAGCTGACGAGCCAACTTGGACGTGACCTTGTCGATTTCGGTGTCTTCACCGTGAATATCTTTACCTGGAACCGCCAAGTGGACTTTGACTTGGTGCCGTTGCTCGGGATCCGCATTTTCATCATAAATCAGAACCACATGAGCTGCTATGATCTGGTCAGTGATGTTTTCCAAGGAAGTAAGCTTTTCCGCAACAAAAGAATGAATCGCGCCGGTCAGCTTAAGATGTCTGGGGCTGAGATGAATGTGCATGGTTTGTTTTGAAGTATATTATACAATCTGCCAGATAATACGAATAATCAAATACTTAGTACGACCTGTTATTCTTCATCACTGGAAAAATCAGACCATGGTAAGTTTTTAGTTGCTGAGTATTGGATTAAGGCTGCCTCATTTCGAAGAAAAACCGCACTCACAATACTGGCGTCGTCCGCCATCCCGATCCCCGGCACGGAATCCGGTATAATATCGTTATCTTTCAACAAATAAGAAAGTGCGAATAACGCTTCGGCAAATGCAGTATACGGAAGACTAGTGTAAACCCCATCTAACACATCCTCAAATAGATCCGCCAGTAATCGCAGTCGCCGCCGCAGTTTGGGAAACTCCGGCACATTCAACTCTTCAACTTTGACCTTCAAAGCCGGTAGACGCTGGCGAAAGCGCTCCGCTTCTTGTGGCGTGATTTTCTGACTCCCATGTTGAACAAAATTAGCAATTTCCATTTGATATCCTGTTAAAATTATTAACTGCTTAAGACTGTTCCAGATTTTCGCTCACCGCAAGCACGACCTGAAAAATCTAACAATCATCGAATAAAAAATACCAATCAGATAGGAATTACTGTTTTTTACTTGTTTCAGCCTATGAGTATGTTTCATTGACGGATGGCTTTTGAGTTAGAATTAGAAGTGGAGCGGGTGCATGACCTGGCCGAAGGTTTTGAGGAAGCGTCGTTGGATGAGATGTTAAACTGGGTCTGGCACGAGTATGGTGAGCAGGCATCTATAGGCACAAGTTTTCAGGGTTCCGGGCTGGTTATCATTGATCATGCTGTGCGGCAGGGATTGCAGTTACCGGTGTTTACTTTGGATACGGGGTTACTTTTTCCTGAGACGGTGGCTTTAAAGAGTCGTTTGGAAGAATATTTTGGCATAGCCATTGAGAGCTTACATCCGGCGGAGTCGGTTGCCGAGCAGGCCAAGTCGCAGGGACCTGAGTTATGGAAGCGCAACCCGGACACCTGCTGTGTTCTGCGCAAAGTCATGCCATTACAGGAGAAGCTGGAGCAGATTAGCGTATGGATTACCGGCTTACGTCGGCAGCAATCAGAGGAGCGACAAGCGACTAAGATTCTTGAGCTATACAAGTTTGATGTGCTGCGTGACCGCTACATTTTGAAGTTAAATCCGATGGCAAACTGGAGTCGTGAGCAGGTGTGGGATTATATTCGGGAACGCGGCATTCCTTACAACCCCTTACACGACCGGGGTTATCGAAGTATTGGATGTGAACCGTGCACGGCATTGGCCGGTGGTGGTGAACGTGCCGGGCGCTGGACAGGGTTTGATAAATCAGAGTGTGGTATTCACACCTTTTTGGGAGAAAATATTTGAGTGATTTTTGGTCTGGATAAGCTCGACATTTCTGCCGCGTCAGGCTATTTCAGGATGCTGCAGTCTTAAGCTTAATAAAAGTTATATTCGAGTCGATGCGTAAGCCATCAGAACAGCGTGGTCAATTATATCTGGGTGCTGCTTACGACAGTACAACTGGCAGGATTGGCGACCAGCCGGTTTACCTCGATGCTGATGACCTGGTGACCCATGGGGTTTGCATTGGAATGACCGGTTCAGGGAAGACTGGTCTCTGCATCAGTTTATTGGAAGAGTGCGCATTGGCAGATATTCCAGTTCTGATTATCGACCCTAAAGGCGACCTGACCAACTTAGCTTTAGTATTTCCGGAATTAGACAAGCAGGCATTTTTGCCGTGGGTTGAAGAAGAGGCAGCGCGCCGAAAAAATATTTCGTTGGACGAGTTGGCGGATGCGGAAGCTACCAAGTGGAAGCAGGGTTTAGCAGACTGGGGAATCGAGAAAGAAAGACTACAGGCGCTAAAAAATTCAGCCGAGGTGACGATATTTACTCCCGGCAGCAGTGCGGGCACGCCGCTCAATGTATTGAGCTCATTTGATCCCCCCGAGAATGCCCCTGCAATGGATCGTGAATTGTTGCGCGATCTGGTCGCTGGAACAGTTTCTGCCATTTTGGGCTTATTGGGTGATAGTAGTCCTGACTCACAGGATCGCCGCCATATTTTATTGTCGACTCTACTCGAGCGTCGCTGGTTGGCAGGGGAGCAGACGACTCTTGCAGATTTGATTCAATTGATTCAATCGCCCCCGTTCGAGATGCTAGGCGCTCTTTCTTTGGACAGCTTTTTTCCGGAAAAAGATCGTCGGGAATTGGCCTTCGAGTTGAACGCTCTAATCGCATCACCTTCGTTTCAAAGCTGGTTGGAAGGTGAGCCGCTGGAGGTCGAGACGATGCTGCGGACAAAGGATGGCCGTGCTCGCTTAAGCGTTTGTACGATTTCCCATCTAAGTGATGCCGAGCGAATGTTCTTCGTGGCCTTGTTGCTCAACCAATTTATCTCCTGGATGCGTCGCCAACCGGGCACGTCCAGCCTGAGGGCCTTGCTTTATTTTGATGAAATATTTGGCTATTTGCCGCCACATCCTAAAAACCCACCTACCAAGCAACAGCTACTGACATTGCTCAAGCAGGGCCGGGCCTTTGGTACCGCTGCCATGCTAGTAACGCAAAACCCGGTTGATCTTGATTACAAGGCACTTGCCAACTGCGGGGTGTGGTTTCTGGGCAAATTGCAAACCCAGCAGGATAAGGATCGCATACTGGATGGACTTGAGGGAGCCATTCATCAAGCAGGAGGAAGTAGTGATCATAAGTCATTGGATATGGCTTTGTCTGCTTTGGGTAGTAGGGTCTTTTTGTTGAATAATATTCACGCGCAACAACCGCTGATGCTGCACTCACGCTGGGCGATGTCTTACCTGGCCGGTCCAATGACACGCTCGCAGATCAGGGAGTGGAACAGCAACCGCACTCCCGAAGTGGAAGCATCAGTAGCCTCAGCCAGCTTGCAGGACTATTTGGAGATAGATAACCAAAAGGAACAAACAGGCTCAGATAAACTTCTTAATGTGCCAACTGCACCGCCGCCGGGATTAACTGCCAGATTTGAAAATGCTGAGGCTGAAGCAGTCTATCGGGCTGATTTGTACGCGGTAGCAAATATAACTTTTCGTGACCGTTCGAGCAGTGAAGTTCTACAGCGTGAGGTAATGTTGACCATTTCACCTGCCGCATTGGTCAATGGGGAACTGGATTGGGGCCAAGCGGACATCCAGGAGGTGACTACTGGCTCAAAGCAACGACCATCCGGCAGTTGCCGTTATCATCCGGTAGCGGGCGTTATCGCCAACACTGACGAGTTAAAACAGCTAGGCAGTATGCTCATTCCTCACCTGGTAGAGAACTACAGTATCATCGGCTATGTTTGCAAAAAACTCGAGCTAAAGAGCAAACTGGGTGAGTCAGAATCAGACTTTAATAAGCGCGTTGCTGCCGAAATAAAGATTGTCAAAACTGAGCAGGAAAAGAAACTGAAAGTGAAAGCAGAAAAGAAAATAGCTGCTCTACAAAAGAAAATTGATGCAGAAACCGACGAGTTGGCAAGGGATCAGGCTCGCGCCAACACGCGCCGTAGTGAGGAGATGATGTCAACAGTTGCTAGTGTTGGTTCAACACTGTTGTCGTTGTTTAATTCGCGACGCAGGTCAAGTGCCGCCGGCAAGATTAGTTCAGCAATTAAGAAGTTTGGTACCAAACGGGGTATGACGCAGCGGGCTGAACTTGAAGTAATCGAAAGTCGCCAGGCAATAGCTGCTGCGCAACGGGAGATAGATCAGTTAATTGAGGATTTGGCCAGTGAAATTGTCGCTTTAAATGCTCAGTACGATGCAATTGCAGAACAGATCGAGTCGTATCCGATCCGCCCGTTTAAATCGAATATTGATGTCGATGAATTCGGCTATCTTTGGCATGCAATAGACTGATTGGCAGGTAATTTGAGCCAGCAAAGTTCCCTGGTAGCAACTTCAGACTAAGGCGTCGGGGGCAACACCTCCGGGGGTGAACCCGTTGGGTCAAAGTGAGTATCGGCCACAAACGAAGAGCGTTTTGCGGCAAAGTGGCCAACGTGCTCATCTTTCAGGCGGGTCCGAGCATAAAATTTAACTGTCTCGATATGCTCGAAGTGACGCTCATCATAGCCAAACGAAGCATTATATGCATAGTCGGTGTAAGGTGCGCGGATTGCCATCGCATAGCCAACTTCTTTACCGGGAAATGCAAACAAACGATTGCCATCTTTGGCATACTGAATCGCTTGAAAGTGTAGCTCTTCCGGGGTTGTATTGTACTGAGCATACACGCGGCATTCAAACTCACCCGTCCCATCTTCACGAAAAACGATTGTAGCTCCGCGACGCATAACCCACGGGCCCCACTGCCAGTCGTTTGGCAGGGTAAATACTTTTTCTCCAGCTGGTATTTCCTGATTCTCGGTGATATCGATGCGTCTGGTTTCCGCAACTGATATCGGTGTGATGTAAGTAGTTGTGCAAGCTGCAAGTCCTGCGATCACTGTTCCCACTGCTACTGAATGTCGTAATTTCATTTTCATAAATTATGTTTAACCTATTTCATCTCGACGACCTGCTTGCCGTCGTTTACGCGCCACTGTTCCACATAAACAGGTGATTGTTGTCTTGTTGCGCAACTGTTCATTATTGTCAATGCAGTAATGGCCAGCAGCAGGATTAGTCCCTTGTTACATTGTTTTGGTATCATGACATTAATGTTATATTGAAATAAATATCTGTTGGCTAGGCAACATTACTTCTGTGACAAGAATGTAACGCAAATCCTGATTCATTACATGCTTGCTGATGTAGACTTGGCTGCTTAATAATGCATCGGTAAACAATTAAAATTATGAATAGCCCTGGCAACTCGAGCAACGATAAGCAGACGCCGAAAAAAGGTAATCCCAAACCCATAAAGAGGATTCCTCGCAGCAGTCCCCGCCAGGATCGTTTTGACCTACTGCTGCATAAACAGCAATCCGAAGCTCCGCCGCCGGCCGCTAATGATAGCAGTTTTCATGATGAGGCGTCTACTGATATTAAAAAAGTTCCTGTGACCAGTGAAATTCCGGTAGAGCCGGCTCCAGAGTCCGGGTTTCGTTATGCAGCTGCCGGGCACTTTGCGCGCAAGCCATCCAAGCGTGAAATTGCACGGCGGCGCAAGCGCTGGCTGATATTGCTGACAGTTTTAGTGATCCTTGGCGGCGGCGCTTACTTTCTTTTTACTAACCAGAATCTATCAACCAGCCCGGGTGCCTTGGCCAGCAATGAACAAGTAGCTACTTCGCCTGCTGCTCCAGAAAACAACGACGAACTCTTTACTGAAACGATAAAGGTCGACCCTGACGACAGTACCAACGCAGTTACACCGAAAGAACCGGCAGTTTCCGAAGAGAGACCACAGCAGCAGAATTTGCCGGTTGCTCAAACCAGTCAGACAGAAAGACCGAACGCCGCCTTGCGGGCAGAGATTCTGGCCTGGTTTGAGAACTATCAGGCAAATGAGCCCCTGGAGGTAGAAACCAAGATATCGAAGTTTGTCGGCTTTATTATGGAAAAAGCCGAGCTTTCAGGGCTTGATTATTTGACGGCAATCAAGATTGCGCTGGCTAATATTAGTACTGATCTGGAAGTTGCTCAACAAGCTGTTAAAGACCTAAAGCCACTTTTTGATGCCGCTTATGCCGACCTCTCTGACACTCAAGCGTCAGCACGTTATCATTACCTGGCTGGTCAGGCAAAAATACTGAGTGGTGCCATCAATGGTGCCGTCCAGGATCTTGAGCTCTCGTTACAACTTGATCCCTCGTCCGAGCTGTCATTGCGTGCACTCTATAGTCTGTACACGATGCGTGGGAACACCAGTAAGCAATTGGAGATTGGTCGAAAGTTACTCGCGTTTGTAACAGATAACGGTAGAATGCTTTCTGAGCTGGTACAGGTTTTAGCAGCTGCTGAGCGCAACCAGGAGGCACTTGACTTACTCGATTCGTACCCGCAGTTAGTGCTCTCCGACTCAGGTTTGGCCATTCAAAAGGCTCAACTACAAGCGGCTTCAGGAATAGAGAACACACAAATTCTGCGAGAATTTAAGCAAGTCATACAAAAGTTTCCTGATGATATCAAAGCACGTGTTTTTTATTTGGTGTTGCTGGATAATGTTGGGGAAGAGTTTGAAATTAATAAGCAGTTGGCACGCTTGATAGCTGACCTTGAGAGCGAGAGTTATCTCGATGACCCTATTCGGGATCGCTATGCGATCGTTGCGGCATCACTATCCTGGAAATATGGCAGTGAAGAAACTGCTGAGGATATTTACCGTAGGATCATGGAGAGTGATGATGATATGGCAGCGGTAGCTGCCAATGACCTGGCCTACAAATTGGCCGTCAAGGGGGAGCGGATCGAAGAAGCAGAGCAACTTGCCAAGTATGCCCATAATAAATTTCCGCAGCAACTATCCTACATCGATACCATGGCTAAAATCCACCTACTGCGGGGGCGACCGGCTGAAGCAGTTGAAGTCTTCGAGCAAAATACTAACGTTGATGGGCTTAATCATCCACTTGCCATAAGGACACTGATCGATGCCTACGAGCAGACCGGCCAACTGCAAAAGGCTGCTCAATTGAAAGCTAATTTGCCAGCAGCCGAACAGTAATGTACGGCCAGACTTCTAAAATTAATAAACTAAAGATTGGGGTTCTGATTGGCAATTTTTTGTAGATTTTCGGAAACCTTTTGCAGCTGAGCAACCATTTGAGGTGCCCGCTCGAGTACCACACTTCTTAATTTGACGATTGATTCCGGCTTTCTCTCAGATAGCTCTGCTAAAGCCATAATAACCCCCAGCGAGTTGTTAATGTCGTGTTTAGTTTCCCTGAGTTGTGCAACAACTGCTTGCAGGTTATGGCATGATTCGTCAGTTTGCATGATGCGATTTTTTGGTTAATCAGCGTCGCTGGTTAAGTACCGGGGCGTTTATTTTACTTATTGATGAAGAAGTCTATATTAATTAAAGGCGCGCGCCAGCATAATTTACGTTCCCTGGACGTGGAAATCCCTCGTGACCAGTTGGTTGTAGTGACAGGGCCAAGTGGCTCAGGAAAATCATCGCTGGCATTCGACACCCTGTTTGCGGAGGGTCAACGCAAATATGTGGAAAGTCTCTCGGTTTATGCCCGTCAGTTTTTGGATCAACTGGAAAAACCCGATGTGGATTTGATAGAAGGCTTATCCCCGGCAATTGCCATTGAGCAGCGTGTAACCAGCGGCAGCCAGCGCTCTACCATTGCCACCAGCACCGAAATTTATGATTTCCTGCGGCTCCTATACGCAGCTGTCGGGCAGCCACACGATCCGGCAACTGGTGAGGCTGTGACAAGAAAAACTGCGCAGCAGATCGTCGAGGAAATACTGGTCGATTCAGCAGACAAAAAGCTGATTATCCTGGCACCGGTAATAAGCGATGAAAAAGGCCAGTACCGCGACCTAATGGAAAAGCTGAAGCGCGAAGGTTTTGTGAGAGTACGTGTAGACGGTGTGATATATGATTTGGCGGATGAGACCGGGCTGAAGCTGGATGCTGATACCAGGCACACTATTGAGGTGGTGATAGACCGCTTGATTGGAGGCAACAGCAGCCGTACACGTTTATCAGATTCAGTAGCACTAGCTCTTAAATGGGGTCGCAAACGATTGCTCTTGCTGAGCCAGAAAGCTGACTCAGAAACCTGGCTGGAACAGGAGTTTTCGACTGATTTCGTAAACCCCGCAACAGGTTTCCGTATGCCGGAACTTAACCCAAAGTATTTTTCGTTTAACAGTCATTTAGGAGCTTGCCCGGCTTGTCACGGTATGGGAACCCAACTGGTCTGCGATCCGTCATTAATCGTTCCCGATGAGACGCTCAGTTTGCAGGGTGGTGCGGTACGGCCCTGGTTCAAAGCCGGCAAACGAATGAAGAGTTATTACCTGGCGATTCAGTCAGCCATGTGCAGGGCATATGGAGTTAGTGACGAACAAGCTTATGCCAGCTTGCCGGAGGAATTTCGCACGGCGTTGCTGCAGGGCACCGGACAGCGTGAGATAACAATTCACGGGAAAGCTAACCGTTCCATCATCAGACCATTTGAAGGAGTGATTGCGCAGCTGGAGAAATTATTTACATCAAGTAAGAGCGAACTTTCGCGACGCAGGATCCGCAATTACATGAACCGTCAGTCCTGCCCGGTTTGCCAGGGCTGTCGCTTGCGCCCGGAAATTCTCAGCGTAACTCTAACATCCCGCGACAATAGCAAACTGAATATTCAGCAGTTATGCAGCTTATCAGTCAGTCAGGCCTTAAAGTTTGTCGAAGGCATTGAACTATCCGAGCAACAACAGCTAATTGTCAGTGATGTATTAAAGGAGATTCGCGCCAGAATCAGCTTTTTGGCTGACGTCGGCCTCGGGTATCTGGCACTCGGGCGTGAGTCGATGACATTATCCGGAGGCGAGGCTCAGAGAATTCGACTTGCCACCCAACTGGGAGCTGGTCTTGCAGGTGTGCTATATGTTTTGGATGAACCGAGCATTGGCTTACATCAACGCGACAATGCCAGGCTGTTGGCTACCCTGCGGCGATTGCAACAATTGGGCAACTCAGTGATTGTCGTAGAACACGATGAAGAGACCATCAGGGAAGCAGACTACATTCTGGATCTTGGCCCGGGTGCGGGTCCGCTAGGGGGGCGGGTAGTTGCCAGCGGTCAATTACAGGATATCCTGGAGTCACCCGAGTCGGTTACCGGCAGCTTTCTTTCCGGCAGAATGAAAATCGAAGTACCACGCAGGAGGGTTCAGCCGCGCGCGCCCTTACCCCGGGATATTTCGACCCTTGAGCGGGCACTGGATTCTGGTTGGATGGTATTACAGGGTGCTGCAGCAAATAATCTGAAAGGTATAGATGTCGGTTTTCCGCTTGGGTGTTTTATTTGTGTCACTGGTATATCAGGAAGTGGTAAATCTTCGCTGGTTGATGATATCCTGCGCAAGGCACTGGCGCGCAAGCTGCATAGTGCCAAAGACCGGCCGGGTCAGTTTGAGGCGCTGTACGGTCTGGAACAGGTAGATAAGGTGATCGTAATTGACCAGGCTCCGATCGGTCGAACACCCCGTTCCAATCCGGCAACTTACACTGGCTTGCTGGGTCCAGTTCGTGAGTTATTTGCGCAGTTGCCGCTGGCGCGCGTACGGGGATACGATGCAGGTCGCTTTTCGTTCAATGTTACCGGCGGGCGTTGCGATGTTTGTAAAGGCGACGGCAAGCTTAAGATTGAAATGCATTTCTTACCTGATGTTTATGTCGACTGTGAGGAATGTAATGGCAGCCGCTATAACCGTGAAACATTGGAAATAGCATTTAAGGGCAATAACATAGCTGATATATTAGCAATGACCGTCGATGAAGCAGCTGATTTCTTTCGTGCCCATACTGGCATTATTGAGAAATTAAATGCCCTACAGGATGTCGGGCTTGGCTACATCACGCTGGGCCAGTCGGCAAACACGCTTTCCGGTGGCGAAGCTCAACGGGTCAAGTTGGCAACTGAGCTAGCACGCAAGTCAAGCGGACAAACTGTTTATATTTTTGACGAACCTACTACCGGCCTGCATTTTGTAGACATTCAACGACTACTGGAAGTAATGATGAGATTGCGTGATGCGGGTAATACCCTGGTCGTCGTTGAGCACAATTTAGACATGATTAAATCTGCCGACTGGATTATCGATCTAGGTCCCGAGGGTGGTGAAGATGGCGGGAGGATAGTTGCTGCCGGGCCTCCGGAAGAGGTGGCAGCTGTCGAACGCAGCTATACCGGTAATTATCTAAAGCCACTACTTCCACTATTGATCGGGTTGTTTTGCTTGATTTGGATATTCTATAACCCGGCTGTCAGTTTTGCTGAAGACGGGCCACAGAAATCTCCATCTCAACTCGATCGAGCGAAGGCTGCCATGGCCGATGGCATGCCTGCACTGGCTGTCCAACTGCTTAGGTCTCATCCGGATTCAAGTGACGCCGAAGTGTTGTCCAGTCGGGTATTGGCCTTGTTGATGGACGGGCAGGCTCAGCAGGCGCTGGAAGAACTGGCTGGGGCTTCTGAGTCGCCAGAGATTTATTTTCTGCGGGCGCTGGCGCATAGCATGGTAGCTGACTGGCAAGCTGCCGAGAACGATTACCAGCAAGCGCTTGCTGCAGGCTATGAGAATACAGAGTTGGTTACTTTGGGTCTGGCGGAAGCCCGTCTGCGGTTGGGTCAGTGGGAGCAAACTACTACTACCCTGGAGTCCTTGCTGGGCGCTGGAAATCCGGCTGCAAACCTGATAGCTGCCGAGGCGAAACTTCTTTCCGGTCAGCCTGCTGCCGCTTTGCAGCAATTGCAATTTGAGGTCGTTGATAATCGCGGCCTCGAAAGCCGGAGTAAATATTTGAAAGGGTTGGTTTTGATTGCTCTCGAGCGCTATCAGGAAGCGCTGGCAGAGTTACTGCCGATCTATGAGAAGGGTAAAGATATTACCATGGCATTACATGCCGGTGCGGGACTCGCAGCAGCCGAAGCAATGTTGCAGCAGGGCAATTTTGATCAGGCGGTAACTTTACTGGAAAACTATATCGACGCACGTCCCAGTTCGCCGCATCTGCAAGATTACTTCACGACTTTGCAACAGCTATACCTGGGCAAGGAGAATCTTTCTACACGGCAATTACGGCTGTGGGTACTGGACAGTGAGCAGGAGCAACGAGCGTTCTTAAGTTCTCATCTGCTGGCAAAAGTACTGATTCAGCAAAATGATCATGAGCAGGCTGCTCAGTTTCTGGCTGGAGTAATCGAGCAGTCGGCGGCTCCGCTCATTCAGTTGGATGCCATTATCAGCGCCGCCAGAATTCGTGCAGAAACTGATGTGGAGCAGGCTGTCAATTTTCTGCGTAAGCAGGCTGCTAAACTGGATAATGAAAAGCACCGGCATCGCCTGCTCTATGTAATGGCTTCGATTTTGCAGCAGGCCGGCCGTTACGAGGAAGCGGCAGGGTTGTTTGCCGAGGTGGCTGAACTATCGAAACAACTGGCTGAGATGGCAGAATTTAGCCGTGCTCAGTGCCTGTTGGGTTTGTCGCAGTACGGGAAGTTTTTGGATTTGTACAAAGCATTCAGTGTGCGGTTTCCGGAAAGCCCCTTGCGTAGTGACTTGCTGCTTGAAGAAGGCCTGATGCAAGCGCGGCAGGGAGCAGCAGACGCCAAACAAACACTGAGCCTTTTTTTACGCGACTTTAGCGGTCATAAGCGTTCGCCGGAAGCGCTTATTGCCCTGGTAGAAATTGCTCTGGCCGAGTTGCCGCCAGACCTTCCGGCAGCCCGTCTGCTACTCGCGGATCTGGCTGAGAGTGAGTTGAGTGAATCTCTACGCAATCGCCAACGCTACCTAAGCATCCAGTTGCTATTGCTGGACCCGCAGTCATCTACCGAAATCAGGAAGTCAGCCATCGTGGATTATCTCGAAAGTTATCCCTCTGGCAGATTGACCCGCCAGGCGCGGATGGCACTCGCAGAGATTCACTTTGCAGCAGGAGATTTTGCCGCCGCGCAGACACAATTTGAGATACTGGCAAGCTCCGGTAGTGAGGACTCGGATATTCAACTGGCATACTACCTGGCTGCTGACTCGGCGGTACGCACGCTCAACCCGGTAGCGATCGAACAAGCGGTAGACTTGTATGAAGCTGCGGCAAGAATTCCTGGCCCCCTCCAGGCCGACGCCAGAGTTGGCCAGGCTAGAATCAAATTCCGGCAAGGTAGCTATCAGGAAGCGCTGGTAATCTATAACGATTTGCTGGAAGAAGACCTCGATGCGATTACCCGTGCTGACGTTATACTCGGAAAAGCTGAAACCTTGATTGCCGAAAAGGATGAAGCAGGTGAAAATTTGCAGGCAGCAGCGGTGATGCTGAGCCAACTTGGTGAGAATGAATTGCTGCCATCAGCGATCCGTAACCAGGCGCACTGGAAAGCCGGCCAGATCTACGAGGAGACTGGTCGTCACGACCTGGCAATTATGGAGTATTATGAGGCATTTGCAGAAAATCCGGCCAGCTCCAGCGAACCCGACTATTTTTGGTTCTACAAAGCGGCATTTGATGCTGCAAAATTACTCGAAGGCCAGGAAAAGTGGCCATCCGCAGCAGGTATTTACAGGACCCTTGCCAATACTGGCGGGCCGCGGGCTGCGGAGGCGGAAAAACGTCTCAACCGCTTGCGGCTAGAGCACTTTTTGTGGGAAGATTGACCTCGTGACAGAACCAGTTAGTATCCGCTCTCGTAACAGGTAATTCTATGAGCAAGCATGTAAAATTATATATCCCGGGACCAGTCGAGGTGTCTGCCAAAACGGCGCAGGCGATGACCCGGCCGATGATCGGCCATCGCAGCAAAGATTTTCAGGCACTATATGGCGGTATTCAACAGCGCCTGCAACAGCTATTCATGACTGCTCAGCCGGTATTTCTTTCGACCTCTTCCGCTTGGGGGATTATGGAGGGTGCCGTTCGCAATCTGGTCGGTGATGGTAAAGTATTGAACTGCATGTGCGGAGCATTTTCCGACAAATGGTTTGATGTCAGTAAACGCAGTGGTAAGCAAGCAGTGCCGCTGCAGGTAGAGTGGGGATCACCGATCCTGCCTGAAATGTTGCATGCGCAACTATCGAAGGGTGGCTTTGATGCCGTGACTCTCGTCCACAATGAAACCTCCACCGGGCTGATGAACCCGTTGTCAGAACTGTGCCAGGTGGTGCGAGAATTTCCCGAGATTTCCCTAATCGTTGATACTGTATCGTCATTTTCTGTGGTACCGATTGACTTTGATGATCTCGGGATTGACTTGCTGCTGACTGGCAGTCAGAAAGCGCTCGCTCTGCCGCCGGGGTTGTCGCTTTTTACTGCATCTGAAAGGGCGTTCGAGCGGTCCGAGCGCCAGCCTGACCGTGGCTACTATTTTGACCTCCTGGAATTTCGTAAAAACCAGGAGAAAGATATGACCCCAAGTACCCCGGCCATCCCCCACATCTACGCCTTGGAGTCAAAGCTTGAAGACATCTTTGAGGAGGGAATAGAAAATCGCTATGCCCGGCACTCCAGGCTCAATTCGCTGGTCCATGACTGGGTCCACCGTAACAGTTTCGACTTTTTCGCGGCTGAAGGCTACCGCTCAAAATCCCTGACTTGTGTGAAGAATAATAAGGACATCGATGTGGCGGAGCTGGTCGCATTGATGAAATCTGAGCACCGGATCGCCATCGATGGCGGCTATGGTAAAATTAAGGGTGAAACCTTCCGCATTTCCAACATGGGAGATGAAACTGAAGCGAATATTAACGCAGTGTTGTCTGCGCTGGACGACTGCCTTGCCAAGCTCAGCTAATTAGCTTCACAAGACCGCTAGCAACGCCATAGTATTGCTGGCGTTGTCGATGGTTAAAAATATTCTTATCTTGCTTATCGGGTTGGCTGTCGGAGCGTTGGCCGGCGGCCTGTTTATCAACTCACTGCCACCGCAAGAACCCGCCGATAAACAGGTCCAACGACTGCGGATCGAGCTGGAGCAAGCTAATAACCGGATTAAAAAACTTGCCAATATCGATGACATTCGGGAGCGTATGCCGAAAGACGAAGCCAGTGACCGGGCCAGGCAAATATTGGACCGGATCCGACGCGGTGAACAAATCACCTTTGATGACTTCTTTTTTGCTTTTCAGCCATTCCTGCGGGACACAGCCCCAATTTTTGACCGCATGCGGATGTTGTCTCTGAATGCAGAGTTTGACCGCCTGACCGGTAAGTATCTGCGCGAATTTGATCTTAGTCCCAGCCAATTAAACCGCTTAAAAAGCTGGCAGGAAGAACGCGCCAGTCAATTACAGCAGGAATTTAACCAGCGTGTGTTGTTTAACGATAACGCTACTTTTTTTGATTTTATAGAACTCTCCAACCAATACGAAGATTTAACTCTTGATACTTCGTTTGACAGGGTAATGCGGGATGTGCTCAACAACGAGCAACATCAGCAGTTTCAGGAAAGCAGGCTAACCGAGCGCGCTGAATTCGTGCAAAGTGAAGCCGACCGTAAGTTAAACCGATTGAACAATATCATCGAGCTGCGTCCCGAGCAACAGGATCAATTGTTCGTGCTTTTTGCCAAAAGTTCCAAAGCTTATGTTGATGAGCTGGCTATTGAAGGTATTGATACTTTGCCATCCCAGGCGTCCGCCAACGAACTTTCCTACGAAGCCATCAACCAAATCCTGGACTCCGGGCAGGCCCGGCAACTCGACGAAGAACGCAAGCGTCGTTACGCGGCAGAAAAGGAAAAGCTGAGTGCTGTCGGTCTGGCCCCACCGCAAGACTGGGATATGCTGGAATTAACCGGTTATTCTGACTTCTAGGGCAGCAGTAGATTACTCTGAGGATCAACCAGTCAGAACCGTGAATGTGATCGATATCCAGGACTTACGGGTAGACTACGGAGAATTTACCGCTGTCAGCGATCTTTCACTCAAGGTCAAGCAGGGTGAGATTTTTGGTCTGGTTGGTCCCAATGGCGCCGGTAAGACCAGTACCTTCAAAGTCCTGGCAACACTGCTTCAGCCTACCTATGGAGAAGTGACTCTATGTGGACTGGATCTATTCAATCATTCCCGCGAAGTCCAGCGTCTGCTCGGTTACATGCCGGATTTGGCACCGGTTCCCACTGATCTGTATGCCTGGGAGTTTCTGGATTTTTATGCCAGCGCCTATGGTCACTTTGCGACCCGCCGCAGCCGCTCTGATGCAGTGGCTGAAGCACTAGCTGAAGTGCAGATGTCGAAACAGGCTAAGAGCAAATGCAAAGCGCTTTCGCGTGGTCAAACCCAGCGCTTGGTACTGGCTAAGCTTATCCTGCAACGCGCCCGCTTGTTGATCCTGGATGAACCAGCCAGCGGGCTGGATCCGCTCTCGCGAAAAAATTTGAAGC
>CAZHRP010000004.1:0-571 GCA_964535055.1 uncultured Chthoniobacteraceae bacterium | reverse complement strand
GCTTAGCAGATGCCGGGGCGACTATTATTATCAGTTCGCATATTCTCAGTGAACTTGCCGAGATTTGTACTTCCCTCGGGATATTGAATCAGGGCAAGCTGCTCATTCAAGGTACTGCGGACAAAATCGAGGGAGAATTTGGCAGCGCTGAACGAAGCTTGGCTTTTCGCTTTCTAGGGCGCCATGACGAAGCCGCCACATGGCTGGAAAAGCACCCCGACGTGAAGCATCTTGAACTCGGGGCTAGTCGGGTACGCTGTAATTTTGCCGGCGATGATGCTGCCCAGGCAAGTCTGGTAGCTGGCTTGATTACTGCCGGCTTTCAACTGCGTTCAGTCGAGGAAACCCATAATACCTTTGAAGAAATCTTAACCCGCATCGCAGAATCCAACACATGAGTGCAGTACCTGACCGGGCTCAGTCAGTGGTGCCGGCCTGGAAGATTTGGGCCAATCCGATTTTTCTCCGCTACTGCCGGGCCAAACTACGCTGGCGGGGATTGGCGGTTTGGGCGCTGATAATTGTGTTGATTTGCGTTTATTCGATTGTCCTTAGCACTGCCTTTGGGATC
>CAZHRP010000003.1:32375-35044 GCA_964535055.1 uncultured Chthoniobacteraceae bacterium | reverse complement strand
ATGCAGGGTCAGCAGCACCGGGAGTATGGCATGCATACTGTGTTCGGTCTGCTCTTGATTTAACTCAGCAACGACGGCTCGAAACAATCGCGCAGTCGACTCACAGCGTTCCGCATAGCGGCCGAGCCAGTAGAGGTTGTCGGCCACCCTACTCGGCAGGTCGTAGCTGCCACGCCGCAACTCTATCTTGAGGCCGGTCCGGGCCAGGCTGGAAAATTCCTGCGGTTCCGCACAATGGATCCAGGTGTCCTTGCTGCCCCCACCCAACTGCATCGATACCGTCGAACTGTCTTCAGAGTTTGCGATGCGGGTCAGGCCACCAGGCATCACTGCATAACTGCCATTACCGTCCGCAGTTAAAAATACTCTGAGGGTCAGGCACAATTGCTTGAGTGAGCCCTGGATTAACGATGGCGCGCGCGAGAGCTGCACCAACTCCTGAGCCACGAAATGCGACGGCCGCGCCTTGATCTTCTCCAGCAATGTCGTACGCGCTGCCCGCTTGAGATCCCTGGCAAAGACTGGCATGGTATCATTCATCGGTATCGTCGGACGCAAGACCAGGCTGTCAAAGTTGCTCTCCACATAGCTGAGAGCTTCCTGCTGGCCACACCACCAGGTAGCAACTGAAGGCATCACCAGTTCCTGGTCGAGAAAGGCCCGACACAGCGCTGGCATAAATGCACTCAAGGCCGGCAATTGTGCTAAGCCACTACCAAGGCTGTTGGCTACCGCAACCTGCCCGCAACGCACGGCCTCCACCAACCCGGGTACTCCCAGTAATGAGTCATCCCGCAATTCCAATGGATCGCAGTAGGTATCATCGACCCGCCGCAAGATAACGTGTACCCGGTGCAAGCCACCCAGTGTTTTGAGGTAAACTTTCTGGTTACGCACAGTCAGGTCGGAACCCTCTACCAGCGTGTAGCCGAAATACTGGGCCAGATAGGTGTGCTCGAAATAGGTTTCGTTGTACGAACCCGGCGTCAGTACCACCACCCGCGGTTCCGGATTATCCATCAGGGATGCCAGCATATTGCGACGCGACTGAAAGAAGGAAACCAGGCGCCTGATGGGGCCACCCCAGAAGCATTCCGGGTAAACCTTGCTCATAACCATCCGGTTTTCCAGGGCATAACCGGCACCGGATGGTGCTTGGGTGCGGTCGGAAAGTACCCACCATTGACCGTCCGGCGAGCGCGCTAAATCGACCGCATACTGGTGCAAGCGGACATCATTGGGTACCGCCAGGTTGTGACATGGTCGCAGGAAATTCGGATGCGCCAGAATCAGTTCCGCCGGCAACAAGCCATCATGCAGGCATCTCTGTGGACCATAGAAATCATTCAACAGGCAATTCATCAAGGTCGCCCGCTGGATCAAGGCACCCTCTATGTATGACCATTCGTCACTGGACAGACAAAGCGGTATCGCATCCAGCTGCCAGGGACGCAGCATCCCCTTGGGGTCGTTGTAAACGTTGTAAGCGACGCCGTTATCGCGCAGGATGCGTTCGGTCTGTGAAAATCGGGCTTGCAAATCTGATTCACGCTCAGGTTGTAAGTAAGGCAAAAATTCCTGCCAATGGTTACGGAACTCGCCATTGCTATCCAGTAATTCATCGTATGGCCTGCCGTAGCCGCTCGGTTGGAGCGAACAGGCTATGGATTGGGAAGCAGCGGCAGTTTCCATGAACGGATTATTCTCAAATTATCAATACGCTAAGCGCCTGCCACATGGCTATGCCTAAGATCGAGCGTCAACGGAAACCGGGATGTGCGCTCGGGCCGAGCAGGCTCTTGCATACCGGCTGTATGCGCGTGCCTGGAGAAACGGCTGAGCCGACGACTCTCTGCCTCGTAGGAATTGACCGGAAAAGTCTCATAACTGCGACCGCCCGGGTGCGCAACATGGTAGCTACAACCGGCCACCGCCTTGCCGCTCCAGTGATCGTACAAATCAAATACCAGCGGCACATCAACCGGGATCGTCGGGTGCAGGCAGTTTGGCGGCTGCCAGGCGCGAAAACGCACACCCGCTACATATTCGCCATTGGTGCCAGTCGGGTGCAATGGTACCCGGTTGCCATTGCAAAGAACCGAGTAGCGGCTGTCGATCAGGCCGTTGAGCTTTATCTGAACCCGCTCCAGCGACGAATCAACATAATGCACGGTGCCACCGACAGCTCCATCTTCGCCCAGCACATTCCAGGGTTCCAGTGCATGCCGCAGCTCCATGTGCACGTCACGATACTGAACGTCTCCATGGCGCGGGAACCGAAATTCAAAGTGCGAATCAAACCACTCTGATTCAAAAGCATAACCGGTCTGGTTCAAGTCGGCCAGTACATCCGAAAAGTCCTGATGCGCAAAATGCGGTAGCAAATATCGGTCGTGCAATTCTGTCCCCCATTCAACTAATGGCTGACGGTAAGGATGATCCCAGAATTCAGAGATCAAAGCCCGCAATAACAACTGCTGGGTCAGGCTCATCCGCGCATGCGGCGGCATTTCAAATGAGCGCATCTCGAGCAATCCCTGTCGCCCGGCTGCCGAAGCCGGATCATATAATTTGTCGATACAAAACTCCGCACGGTGGGTATTGCCGGTAACATCGACCAGCAGGTTACGAAAGACCCGGTCGACCAGCCACGGCGCAACCACTCCCAG
>CAZHRP010000003.1:8703-32365 GCA_964535055.1 uncultured Chthoniobacteraceae bacterium | reverse complement strand
AAGGCCAGCTCCATCTCATAAATGGAATCGGTCCTGGCTTCATCGAAGCGCGGCGCCTGCGAGGTCGGGCCAATGAACAAACCGGAAAACAAATAGGACAAAGCAGGGTGATTGTGCCAATACCCGATCAGGCTGCGCAGCAAGTCGGGACGACGCAGTAATGGACTATCGGCAGGCGTTGCTCCACCAATCACAATATGGTTGCCGCCACCGGTACCGGTGTGGCGCCCATCGAGCATGAACTTTTCAGTGCCAAGCCGCGTCTCGCGAGCATCCTCGTAGAGCCCCTCGGTGCATTCCACCATCTCCTCCCAACTGCTTGCCGGATGGATATTGACCTCGATAACTCCCGGATCAGGAGTGACTTTGATGGCCTGCAAGCGCGGATCGCTCGGCGGCACATAGCCCTCCAGCAAAACCGGTTGTCCAAGGTAGTCAGCGGTTTCCTCGATGGCCGCGACCAACTCGAGGTAGTCTTCCAGTTTATCCAGCGGCGGCATGAATACATGCAATTTTCCGTCCCGTGGCTCAACGCATAATGCTGTACGCACAATCCATGAAGCCGATTGACCGGCATGCGGCATGGTAGCCGGGTGCCGAGCATCCTGATCAGTATCTTGCGCCGCAAAATACTCCTCATGGTGTCGTGTGGTTTGGTCATCGGCTTTCCTCAAAAATGCCTGGCGGTTGCTGGCAGGGCGTGGCGGCAAGGGTTCGCGCATTACCATTGGGTCCGGTTCTACCACATACGGGTAGTCGGACTTGCTGACCCACGGCAGGGAGTCAAGTGGCAGTCGGTAACCCATCGGTGAGTCACCAGGCATCAGGAAAAGCTTTTCCGGACGCAAAAACCAGGATCCAGTAGTCCAGCCGGATCGATCAGTACCCGCATCCCGCTTGAGCGGCAACACATGCCCGACTGTTTTGTCGAGCCCCTGCTCGAAGATTCGTGCCAACCGCTTGCGCTCCAAATCATTCTCAAGTTTAGAGTCAAACGGATCAACATTAGAGGGTAAGCGACGCTCTTTCCATAAATAATACCAGAGGTCCTCGTAAGCAGGATAGACCCAGCGGGTATCTACCTGCAGACGCCGACCGAGTGCTTCAACAAACTTTGCAGAATCTTCGGCAGTGACACCGTAGTCGCTAGCTTCACGGGCCACCAGTTCATTATTTTCCCAAATTGGGATACCATCCTTGCGCCAGAAACAGCCGAACGACCAGCGCGGCAATTGCTCGCCAGGATACCATTTACCCTGACCAAAGTGCAGCAACGCCCCCGGTGCAAAACGCGATTGTAACTTGCGGATTAAGCTATCAGAGAGCCCGCGTTTGGTTGGCCCTACGGCATCACTTTCCCACTCGTCACCTTCGCGGTCATCGATCGATACAAAGGTTGGCTCACCCCCCATGGTCAGTCGCACATCAGCGCGCTTCAGCTTGTCATCAATGGCATGACCCAACCGGTTGATTGTCTCCCATTGTTCGTCTGTGTAGGGCAGTGTTACCCTTGGCGACTCAAAGATCCGCCTGACAGACATCTCGTAGTGGAAGTCCGCACTGGATTCCTCAAGCGTGCCAGTGATAGGCGCCGCCGAGGTCGGCTCTGGCGTACAGGCCAGTGGAATGTGTCCCTCGCCTGCCAGTAATCCCGAAGTCGGATCCAAGCCGATCCAACCCGCACCCGGCAGGTAAACCTCAGTCCAGGCATGCAAGTCAGTAAAATCACTGGTCGGGCCGGACGGTCCATCCAGAGACTTCACATCCGGCTTGAGTTGAATCAAATAACCGGAGACAAAGCGCGCCGCTATCCCCTTGCGACGCATGATCTGGCAAAGTAACCAAGCAGAGTCGCGGCAGGATCCCGAACGCTTGGCGAGTGTCTCCTGCGGCTCCTGCACACCCTGTTCCATGCGGATCAGGTATTTGATATCCTGCTGCAAGCGCCTGTTTACTTCGACCAGATAATCGTTGGTTGTCATCTTATGGCGCGGCAGCGAATCGAGGTACTGCTGCAGCAATTCACCGCCACCGCTAATCTTCAAATAAGGTCCAAGATCATGCCGGGTAGCTTCATCATATTGAAATGGAAAGTCCTCGAAGCCATGCTCGAGAAAGTAATCAAACGGATTATAGACAGCCATCTCGGCTACCACCTCGGCATCAATCTCAAGCTTGTCGGTTTTTTCTTCAAAAACCAGCCGCGCCAGATAGTTGCCATGCGGATCCTGTTGCCAGTTGATAAAGTGATCAGCCGGTGATGCTTTGAAGCTGTAGCTTAAAATCGGCGTCCGACAATGGACGGCCGGCCGCAGTCGCACCACCTGCGGCCCCAGTGAAATTTTTCGCTCGTACTTGTAAATCGTCTTGTGGCGCAAGGCCGCGTGAATGGACATGTGCAACGCTTACCACGAATTCCGCCGCAATCACGAAAAATCCTGAGCCTGCAGTAATTTGGCAACTATCACTTTTGAGCTAAAGCAAGCAGATTTTATTCTTTCGGCAGCGCTCGCCACTGCGGTTCCTTGAAGCCGGCCACCGCTACTCCTTCCAGCACCGCGAATGGTCGCTTGATTAACATGCCATCACTGCGCAGCAGCTCAATTATTCCGTCTTCATCCAGCCCCGGTAGCCGATCTTTAATCGCCTGCTCACGGTACAAACGGCCCGATGAATTGAAAACTGCACCTGGCTTGTCGACCGCTCGTACAGCTAACCGCAACTCCGCTTTGGTCGGAACCCGTTCGCGGATGTCAACAGTCTGGTAACTAATTCCATTCGCCTCCAGCCAATCGAGTGCCTTGCGACAGGTAGAACAGTTTGGATGTATGTACACTTTCATTGTTGCTATTAGACACTATGACAGTGCGTAGCAATTTACAATCACCACTATCCTTTCGTATGTTAACGGTGCAGGCGCAGATTCCCTCTTGCAGCAGGGCATTCAAGCTTGGCCGGTCTCAGGATTTGAACCCGAGCTTGTGCAGTTTGGGTTCGATAATGAACCTACAATAGCCGGCATTGCGATTACGTTCGAAGTAATCGTCATGGTAGGCTTCGGCTGGATAAAACCTGGTAGCTGGAGTGATTTCGGTCACGATCGGGTCGGTAAACTCAGCCTGCGCTGCGTCCCTTGATTGTTCAGCCAGTATCGCTTGCTCATCGTTGAAGGTGAAAATAGCCGACCGGTACTGGGTACCTACATCATTGCCTTGTCGGTTAAGAGTTGTCGGATCATGTACCTGCCAGAAAAATGAAAGTAATTCTGCAAAGCTGATAGTGGCTGGGTCATAGGTAATCTCGACCGCCTCGGCATGGCCGGTCGTGCCGGTGCAAATTGATTCATAATCCGGATTGTCGGTAGTGCCACCGATGTACCCGGATTTGACCGCAGTGACCCCGTCCAGTCTGCGATATGCAGCTTCCAGACACCAGAAACAGCCGCCCGCAAGAATCGCTTTTTCTAAGGATTGTTTATTCATAATTTGAGTAACGATGGCAGTTGAACTGTGGAGACGGTTCAGGTTGGTATCGCTGTACAATGAAACTCGCAGTGATAGGAAGTCTTGGATTCGTCCTGCAAGCGGCGGCACGCGGTGCCGGTCAAGTCGCTGTACAACTCTTCTTCGAAGCGTGCCACACACGGGTAAACTGCCAGTAAGTCGGCTACCGGCGAATGCTTTTCCACGACAGTGAATGGTGCAGTGTCATCGATTCTTGCCATGTAGCCATCGGCATCGCGCAATTTCCTGACCCATTCAATCCGCTCTTTGAGATCGGTGCCACGGACGCGAGCCTGGTAGCGGTGCTTAAGTTGTTCATAATAACAAAGCAACAGTTTTTCCGGAGCCAGTTGACCGTACAGACCGGCTGCGGCAGATAGTATTTCCAGAGCCAATGGATTTACGGCCGCCGGAAAGAAACTTTCCGCCTTGCTGGTCAAGCGATAAGCAAGCTCCGGACGACCTACTACCCCTTGCCGCGGTCGTCGCCAGGTAGTCAGAAAGCCTTCCTTTTCCAGGGTTTGGCAATGCTGCTTGGTTCCCATGTAGCTGAGCTGCAGGTCTTCAGCCAACTCCCTGACCGAACAGGCATCATTGTGCTTAATCAAATCCAGTATCCGGATCCTTTGCTTATTGCCGAAGTGGCGCGTGAGGGTGCTAGCATTCATCATACTATTGCAACTACAGAAGCAATATGGTTATTGCCGTTTAGCTACTCTGCCTTGACCACTGCGTACGTCTTCTCCCCGTCGCGGTCGACAAAGAACAGGATCCCCCGCTGCGAATCCGCTTTGTTGATCAATTCCTGAACTTCGCTGACAGATTGCACTGGCTGCGAGTCGATTTCAGTAATCACATCACCGCGCAGGATGCCAGCTAGGTCTGCAGGGCTATCCGCCTCGACTTCAGTTACCAGAACACCTTTATCAACTTGCAACCCCATCCTCTCTACCAGATCCTCTGAGAGGTTTTGTATCTGTAACCCATAGGCATCTACCGAGTCGATCTGCTGATCTTCGCCGCTGTCCGATGGCTGCGGGACACTCTCAACATCTCCTGAGTCCGGCATCTTTTCGGTAGTAACTTTTACACTGCGCAACTCACCATCTCGCCAGACAGTCAGGTCAATTGTTTGCCCGATGGTCTTCGCCAGTACCTGCTGTTGCAATTGTCTTGCCGTAGTCACAGCTACACCATCCACTTCGGTGATCACATCTGCCGGTTGCAACTCACTGCGGTAAGCGGGTGTATCCGGTTCGATAGTCTCTACGATAACCCCCTGCTCTATATTACCGAGATGTTCACGCAGTCCCTCCTGCTCAGCTAATGTCTGAATACGGACACCTAACCAGGGTCTTATGACCCGCCCGTTCGCCAGCAACTGATCTGCTACTGCAGTTGCCATATTGATAGGTATCGCAAATCCCAGCCCGCGGTTGATGCCATTGATCAAAGTATTGATCCCGATCACTTTGCCATAAATGTCTACTAGCGGGCCGCCGCTATTGCCTGGGTTAATCGATGCATCGGTCTGAATGTACTGTTCATAAACTGCCTGCGCAAAATTATCGCGGTTGATTGCACTGACTACCCCGACTGTAAACGAATAATCAAGATTGTACGGTGCTCCAATAACACAAGCTAATTGACCGACTTTAACCGTGTCACTGTCACCCAGTTGGGCTGGAACGAGGTTCTCCGCTTCAATTTTGATCACAGCAAGATCCGTCTTGTCATCCTCCCCGACTACGGATGCCTCGTACTTGCGGCCATCCTGCAGCGAAACTGTAATTTTGCTGGCATCTTGTATAACGTGGTAATTAGTCAGAATATGCCCTTCCTGGGTAAAGATAAACCCGGAACCTTCGCTTTGCGGCATTTGTGGCATCCGGAAACTGCGCGGTGAACCGGAATCCTCGTCTTGCTGATCTGAATCCGGATCCCGCATGAAAAAGTCAAAGCCAAACTGCCTCAACATGTCCCTGGTGTCGGATAAGCTACCCTCTTTGCTAATGCGAATGACAACTACGGAAGGCGCAACTTTTTCGTAAACTTCAGTAAATCCACGGTTCAGTAATTCCAGTAGTTGGCTGGCGGACGGAGCAGAGTCTGTCCCCTCCTGTTGCTGGGCCACCGCTAAAGGTGAGGCCATGTTTATTAAAACCAGCAATAAACAAAACTTTCCAACTAACAACAATCTGTGCCAATAATGCATATCAAAATCATAGTGCCACTTTGCATCAGTGCAACTTGTTAGCATCGCCAACTTGTAGAAAGCCCAGGCGACTCAAAGCAACTCACACCCTGCTAACCGGCTGAGATAATGGGTTAAGTCTGCACAGGTCGCTAACTTACCAGCCAACCCGAATACCCCTGCAGCAAACCAGTTGCCCTGCTAGGCCGCATGACTATCCGGCGCTTCAACCAGATGCAGGGGACCTTTGGAACGTGATGGCGGTGAAGTTGCCCGCAACCCTGATTGCAGTAATTTGATAAACTGCTTCTGCGCCGGCGACGATCCACGGTTGCGCTTCACGATCAAACCCAGTGGTCGCCACATGTCCGTTTCATCAATTTCCACGGACGCCAGCGAACCATTCTCTCGTTCTTCCAGGACGGTCGTTTCAGGGACGATAGAAATACCACTTTCTATCTCAACCGCACGCTTGACCGTTTCAATATTGTCAAACTCCATCACCTGTTGCACTTCCACACGCTCACGCTTCATCACCCGGTCGATAGCCTTGCGTGTAGGCAGGTCAGGTTCAAAACTGATAAAACGCTCGCTGGTCAGATCCTTGAGTGAGATTTTTTTCCGCACTGCAAAGGGATGATCAGGAGGACAGATCACAACCAGCTTATCCTTCCAGAAAGCTTCTACTTTTAGGCCCTTGCGCTTCACCGGGAAAGCAACTAATCCCAAATCGACTTTGCCCTCTTGCACTTCGGTATACACCTGCGTCGAGCGCCGGTACTCCACCTTTACCTGCACATCCGGGAAGGAATGCTTGTATTCTTTCAAAAATGGAGGTAACTCGTGCAAACCAATACTGAACACAGTGGCAATTTTCAACTCACCGGCCACCACGTTCTTAAGCTCATGGATGCGGTCACCCAGCGAAGCATAATTATCCAGAATGCGCTTGCTGGACTCTAAAAAGACCTGACCCTCAGGCGTCAATGCAAAATTCTTTTTACCCCGCTCAATTAGCAGTACATCGTACTTCTCTTCTAGCGAGCGAATCTGCTGGCTCACTGCACTTTGCGTGATATTATTCATCCCTGCTGCTTTGGAAAAACTACAGGTTTCTGCGACATCGCAGAAGATTTGGAAGGTTTGTATTTGCATAATAATTACTAGTAATAAGACAACCTAATATGGCAAGTCAATGAGAAATTTTGCAGAAATCACTAATATAGAAGCGAATATCCAAAAAGTATATACTGATATTGAGGATGCTTGTAAATCATCCCGTCGCCATGTATCAGAAGTGCAACTTGTTGCGGTCTCAAAAAACCATCCCAGCGAAGTTATTCAACAAGCTGTAGAAGCAGGGCTTAACTGTTTTGGTGAAAATCGAGTGCAGGAAGCTAAGGCGAAACAGCCACTGCTTTCCAACAAATTAAGCTGGCATTTGATCGGTCATTTGCAACGCAACAAAGTCCGTCAGGCATTACCTTTATTTGACCTCATTCATAGCGTCGACAGTTTAGAATTAGCCAGAGCAATAGATCGGATTGCCGCAGAAGAAGGGCACACGCCTCAAATCTTACTACAGGTGAATGTTTCCGGTGAGAGTTCCAAATATGGCTTCGAGCCAGAGACCTTAACCGCAAGTATGGAGGAACTGCTCACCCTGGAACGGCTCGATCTCAGGGGCTTGATGACCATCGCACCATGGGTCAAAGATCCGGCTGATGCCCGTCCCTGCTTTGTCCGCTTGCGCGAGTTGCGGGACTCCATGGAGAGCAATCTGGCAGTTGGCTTACCGGAACTCTCCATGGGCATGACCGGTGACTATCAGATCGCTATCGAAGAAGGGGCCACCATCGTGCGGATCGGCACAGCCATCTTCGGCCAGCGCAATTACAGCAACTCTCCAGCAGATAAACCACCATCTGCCAAAGATTGAATTTTTATATCTCGCGCGTGACATCAGTTGCGATCAATGGCAATTTTGATAGTGATGAAATTTATTTATTTTCCTCTAGCGCTAATGCTGTTGGCGACGACCTCTCAGGTGCGCTCCGAGACAGCCGAATCTGCCACCGAATCTAATGCGAATCCCACAGCCGAAGAAGTGGCAATAATTGAAACTACCAAGGGCAATATGACCATCGCATTCTGGAATGATGTGGCTCCGGAAACGGTCGCTAATTTTAAAAAATTGGCCCGGAAAAATTTTTATGATGGTACCGCCTTTCACCGGATTATTGACGGCTTCATGGTACAGGGTGGTGACCCGTTAACCAAGGATCCCGCCAACAAGGCCCGCTACGGCACCGGAGATCCCGGCTACAAAATCAAAGCTGAGTTTAATAAAATGAAGCATGAGCGGGGTGTCATATCCATGGCTCGCTCGCGGGATCCCGATTCCGCAGGCAGTCAGTTTTTCATCATGCTCGCCGCCAACCCGGGACTGGACGGCCAGTACACTGCATTTGGTAAACTGATTGCCGGTGATGATACGCTTACGAAGATTGGTAAGACCTCAGTCGGACCGTCCCGAGGCGGCGAAATGAGTTCACCACTCGAACGCGTCGAAGTCAAAAGTATCCGCATTCAACCGCGCGAAAAAGCTCCCGAATAGCATTAGCAGGATCTATGAATTGTGCCAGTGCTTTCCAAGTAGCCGCGATACAGATGTCGTGTGATGCTGACTACTCAACTAACATTGATAAAGCAGTGGCGCTAATTGAACAGGCAGCAGCAGCCGGTGCGGGTATTGTCTGCCTGCCGGAGTTGTTCGCCAGCCAATACTTTTGCCAAGTCGAAGACCATGCCAATTTCAAACTTGCGGAGCCTATCCCAGGTCCAACTTCCGAACTGCTTTGTAAACTGGCTAGTGTCAGGCAAATCGTGATTATTGCTTCGCTGTTCGAACAACGGGCCGCAGGCCTGTACCACAACACAGCGATCATAATCAACTCCGATGGGAGCCTGCTGGGTAGCTATCGCAAAATGCATATTCCCGACGACCCCGGGTACTACGAGAAGTTTTACTTTACTCCAGGAGATCTTGGATTCCGGGCTTGGCAGACCGAGCATGGACGGATTGGTGTCTGTATTTGTTGGGACCAATGGTTTCCTGAAGCAGCCCGGGCAACCGCCCTGCATGGCGCTGATATTCTATTTTATCCGACTGCCATTGGCTGGCACCCTTCGGAAAAGGCCGAGTTCGGCACAGCTCAGTTCGATGCTTGGCAAACGATCCAGCGCTCGCACGCGATTGCCAACGGTTGCTATGTCATGGCCGTCAATCGTCATGGCCTGGAAGCGCCCGCAGGTGGCCAGGGGATCGAGTTTTGGGGCCAGAGTTTCGTCTGTGCACCTGACGGCCAGCTGATAGCCAGCGCCGCTACCGCAGATGATGCAGTTTTACTTGCACCAATCGATCGCACGATGATTGACCGCCAGCGAACTCATTGGCCATTCCTCAGAGATCGTCGTATCGACGCCTATGCTGAGCTGGCCAGCAGGTTTGTCGATTAAGAGTAAATTTCCTCCAGCATGACTAAACACGCTACAACACCGCACAAAGACGGCTACACTATGCCGGCTGAATGGATGCCGCATGAGGCTACCTGGTTAGCCTGGCCACATAGCGACAATATCAGTTTTCCCGGGGCATTACGTAAAGTTTTGCCGGTTTTTGCCAAGCTCGTTGACGCCCTCGCTGACTCTGAGGAAGTAAGGATTTGCGTCAATGACGCAGCCGAAGAAAAGCAGGCTCTGGATGTTTTGCGACCGGTCCGTCACAGCCATGTCAGGTTCTTTCACATCCCGACCAACGAACCCTGGTGTCGCGATCATGGACCAATATTTGTCACCCGCAAAAAATCTCCGCAGCTTGCACTCATCGATTGGGGGTATAATGCCTGGGGGTTCAAATATCCGCCGTTTGAACTGGATGATGCGGTGCCGGGTACCGTCGCTGAATTATTGGGAGTCCCCTGTTATGCTCCCGATATGGTACTGGAAGGCGGCTCGGTCGATGTCAATGGCGCGGGTTACGCGATGGCGACCGAAGCTTGCCTGCTCAACCCTAACCGCAATCCGGAGCTCGATAAAAAAGCGATCGAAAAACATCTGCGCGATTATTTGGGCATCAAGCACATGATCTGGTTGGGCGATGGTATCGAGGGCGACGATACTGACGGCCATATCGACATGATTGCCAGATTTGCTAGTAGCAAAACTATCCTGACCGTAATCGAGGAGAATTCTGATGACGAAAACCACCAGCCACTGAAAGATAACTACGAGCGACTGGAAAAGTTAATAGTTGGTGATCAGCAGTTTGAGATAGAAACCTTGCCAATGCCATCAAAAGTCCTTCGTGACGGACTACGGTTACCAGCCTCATATGCAAATTTTTACATTGCTAATAAGGTGGTGCTTATGCCCTGTTACTCAGACCCCAACGACAAACTGGTCAGGGCCAAACTGGAGCGCTGTTTCCCCGACCGTGAGATCGTTTGTATCGACAGCCGTGATCTGGTGTGGGGCCTTGGCTCATTTCACTGCCTGACGCAACAGCAACCGGCTGTTTGATGGCCGGAGGGCAAAGCATGGCCAACAATGAGAGCTTGGCCGGACTCATCGAGCGGGTAACATTCCATAATCCGGAAAACGGTTTCTGTGTGTTGCGCGTCAAAGTGAAGGGACGCCGCGAGCTGGCCACTGTAATCGGCAATCTACCGGTCGTGAATGCCGGCGAGTGGTTGACTGCCGAGGGCAACTGGGTTCGTGACAGGGAGCACGGCGTGCAGCTCAAGGCCAGTCGCTTGCAGGCGGTGCCACCGACTTCCCTCGAGGGTATCGAACGTTACCTCGGCAGCGGTATGATTAAAGGAATTGGCCCCCACTATGCCCGCAAGCTGGTGGCAAAGTTTGGCAAAAATGTCCTGCAGGTTATTGAACACGAATCAGCTCGGATCGAGGAAGTCGAGGGAATTGGAGCAGGCCGCCGCCGCCAGATCAAAGCGGCCTGGCAAGAACAGCGTACCGTGCGTGAGATCATGGTCTTTTTACACTCGCATGGTGTGAGTGCCAGCCGTGCTACCAGGATCTATAAAACTTATGGGGAAGAAGCCATGGCTACCGTCAGCAACAATCCGTATCAACTGGCACGCGATATCCATGGCATCGGCTTTGCCTCCGCCGATAAAATCGCCGGCACCCTGGGTATTGCACGGGATAGCATCCAGCGGATCGTCGCCGGCCTCGAACACTCCCTGCTGGAAGCAGCCGGCGACGGACATGCAGCATTGCCGGAGGATACCCTACTGAAAGCTGCAGAAAAATTACTCGAGTTGCCATCTCCATCGCTGCCTGCCGGATTAGATCGCTTGCTGAAGGACGGACGAATCGTCCGTGAGTCAGTGAGTGGCCAAGATATTATTTTTCTCAAGCCGCTGTGGTACGCAGAACAAGCAATAGCTACCCGCCTCAGAACGCTCTCCAGGCTGCCATCACTCTACCCGCCGATCGATGTTTCAAAAGCGATTGAGTGGTACGAAAAGAAGCAGCAGATCACCTTGGCTGAGAGCCAGAGATCAGCACTGAACACGCTACTGCAAGGCCGCTGTGTTGTCCTTACCGGCGGACCCGGTGTCGGCAAAACCACTCTGGTCAATGCGCTGGTTAAAATACTCTCCGCAAAGAAAGTGCGCTGCTCACTTTGTGCTCCGACCGGACGGGCTGCCAAACGAATGTCCGAAGCTACCAACTGCCATGCCTACACAATCCACAGGCTGCTGGAGTTTCGCGCTGCCGGACGTCCCGGTCGTAACGCTGAACATCCGCTGGATACGGATTGCCTGATCGTAGATGAATCATCGATGATCGATTTACCATTGATGCAGCGGCTGTTGGATGCTTTGCCCGGTGATTGCCACCTGGTGATGGTCGGCGATGTAGATCAGCTGCCATCCGTGGGCCCAGGGCAGGTCTTTGGCCACCTGCTAGCCAGCCAGACTGTCCCAGTGGTTGCCTTAACCGAAATATTCCGCCAGGCCGAAGGTAGCATGATCATCCACAATGCCCACCAGATCAACGCCGGCCGGCTGCCGGAGATTATCAAGGATAGTAAAGGGTCAACCGACTTCGTCTTCATCGAGCGCGAAGATGCCGTAGAAATCTCTGCAGTAATCCTGGAACTGGTTGCCCGTCGAATCCCCTCCAAGTTCGGGCTCGACCCGGTGAATGACATCCAGGTGCTGGCCCCAATGCACCGTGGCTCACTCGGGGTAGGTGAGTTTAACCGTCTGCTCCAGCAGGCACTCAATAACCACTCGGGAGCATCCATTGAGCGCTTTGGCTGGACTTACAAAGTTGGCGACAAGGTGCTGCAAACCCGCAACAACTACGATAAGGAAGTCTTTAATGGTGACATTGGCAACATCAACAACATCGACCACGAACTGGCAGAAATCAGCGTCACTTTTGACAGTAATAAAATTGTTTATGCATTTGATGAATTGGACGAACTAACACCTGCGTACGCCATTACGATCCACAAAGCACAAGGCTCCGAATTTCCGGCAATCGTGATCCCTCTGGCGACCCAGCATTACCTGATGCTGCAGCGCAACCTGCTCTATACCGGAGTTACTCGAGGCCGCCAGTTGGTCGCCCTGGTCGGGCAACAAAAAGCACTCGCCATGGCCGTTACTAACGCCCGCGATTCCGTTCGCTGCTCCGCCCTGTTACAACGACTGCGCGGTGAGTTATTTTGAGTTAGTCACATAGCATCATGCATGACGCCGCTCTGTTTAGCCTTACTGGTCGGCCTCTTATGAAATGATCCATTGAAAATGGGACGGTTTTCTGTCAAAACCAGAGGGTAAGATCACCCTCAGGACAGTGGAGCAGGTAACTCAAAAATTATGTGAAGGAGATATCGTCGGGCGGCATACCGGCGTCACAGGATCATCGCGCAGACCACTTACCTATTTCTGAGAAATATGAACTATCGCTATTACACTGAACGTGATTCCAGAGAGATCGAATCTCTTGTGGAATCCGTGTTTAGTGCTGCCGAAGGCGAACTGGAAGGAAAGCGCATTGGGAAGCTTGCAAGAGACTTACTGCAAAACACAGAACCGAATGATCTCAAAGTTTTCGTTGCAACTGATCAGTCGACCATCGTCGGCTGTATTTTTGTGACGAGGATGCCAAGCAATAAAGAAAACGACATCTTTCTTCTAGCTCCGGTTGCAGTGCATACCGAGTATCAGGGACGGGCTATTGGTCAGGGCCTGATAAAATTTGGCATTGCAGAGTTGGGTAAGCGAGGGGTGAAATTCCTGGTAACTTACGGCGATCCGAACTTCTATTCCAAGGTAGGATTTACAGCAGTGAAAAAAGAAGTAATCGAACCTCCTTTTCCACTCTCCCAACCGAAAGGCTGGCTCGCCCAAAGTTTAGATGGAACACAAGTTTCATCCAGCTTAGGCAAGTGTTCCTGCGTCCCAGCTTTCAACAATCCGGACTACTGATGAAAAATAAGTCAAAGTAAGCCGTAGCGTAACAATTTTCCCGCAAAGTGAAATACTGCCTGACAGTAGCTCAGTCATCTTCCGGGGTGCGGCCGTCTCCCAGTAAATGGCTTGTGGTTTATCCGGGCTAGTCCACTGAAGGACTTCGCACTCGCAGGAATAGCTGACGCAATTCCCGCTGGCTGTAACTGCTCAGGGCAGCAGCAGGTTGTGCCTTACTGCTTGTACGAGTGACGACCTTTGGCACTGAGCGATCCTGATCGGCTTCCGGACTGATTACTATACTGGCCTGCCCAGACTTGGAGTTCTTGCTGGCTGAGTTGTTGACCAGCAATCCCGGCTTAATGGATGGCTCTAACCTGCGCCCGGCTTTTTCTGCCATGATTCCACGCACGATCTGTTCAGCAATCAACTGCCTGTAGGCTGAGCTCTGGCAACGTTTACCTTCCGCACGGTTGGTTAAAAACCCGCACTCAACCAACACTGACGGGATTTTGGTATGGCGCAGGACATAAAATCCTCGTCGCTTAACTCCACGATTATCAGTCCGACATGCCCTGATCATTTCATTCTGGATATTTGTGGCTAAGCCATGCCCATCGCCAAAATGAAACGTTTCAATACCTGTCGCCTGCCTGTTGCTCGAAGCATTGAAATGAATGCTGACAAAGATCGCGTCCTCCTGCCGGTTAGCTATGCGCACCCGTTCCGGCAAGGAGATGTATTGATCGTTACGGCGCGTCATCACAGTCCGCAGACCCTGGCTTCGCAACAGCCGGTTCACACGCTTGGCCACATCCAGGGTTAGCAACTTTTCCGAAATGCGCTGTTTAGGCATGCCACCACGATCCTTACCACCATGGCCCGCATCAACTACTACCGTGGAAAACCCTAGGCAATAGCCGCCTCCTGCGATCAAATAGCACCCTACCAAAATAGCAGGGATAATGGAACGCATTAAAGGAACTAATGGGAATAACTTCTGAATAAATCGCAAAATAATTACTATTTATTGAGCAGAAGCCGTGCCTTTCCTAACACAGAAATTTATTCTTTCAGAATTCACACCAGTACAATCAGAAACAGACATCCGGTCAAAGTGTGAAGGACATCGAGAGGTTCATCCCTCCTGCCCGTCAGGCGTTTCTTCCGGCAATTCGGCAAGTGGCTCATCATCATCGATATTCACAACCTGAGCGATTGCCTTGAGAGATTCACCCGGTTTGAGATTAATCAACTTGACGCCGCTGGCATTGCGCGATGTTACCCGTACCGGTTCGGCTGCAATGCGAATCATTTTTCCTTTGTCTGTGATCAGCATCAATTCATCCGTAGCAGTCACTGTCTGGGCCCCGACCAGTTTACCGGTCTTGTCGGTAGTTTTCATTGTGATAATTCCTTTACCGCCGCGAGTTTGTGCCCGGTAATCATCGAACGGAGTACGTTTACCAATACCATTCTCACCCGCCACCAGTAGCGTAGAATCCGACTGCACCAATGCGATACCGACAACTTCATCGCCCTGCCTGGGGCGGATTCCCCAGACTCCCCGGGTATCCCGACCCTGATCGCGTAACTGGTTCTCATCAAAACGCAGGCTCTGGCCGTCACTGGTAACCAGTACCAATTCATCATTGCCGCTGGTCAGTTTGACATCAATCAGCTGATCATCTTCATCGATTTTGATCGCTATGATGCCGCCTTTGCGAACTTTTTTGAATGCGGAAAGATTGGTCTTTTTGACAGTTCCGGATTTGGCGCAGAAGACGACATGCAGATTCTCGTTCCAGGTATGATCGACCGCACCTTTGCCAGTGCCCTCAACATTGGATTCTATACGCAGGATGGAGGCAATTTTCTCATCCGAACGCAGTTGCAGGATGTTGGCGATCGAGCGTCCCTTGGCAGCACGAGTCCCTTCAGGAATCTCAAAAACCCGCTCGACATAACAGCGACCCTCTTTAGTAAAAAACATCAGGTAGTCGTGTGTACTGGCGGTATACAGATGTTCAACGAAATCCTCGCTCTCATCCATCGTGGTGGCGGTGCGGGTGGTGGCCCCCTTGACCCCCATGCCTCCGCGCCGCTGCTGGCGAAAGGCGCTGACTGGCGTGCGCTTAATCAACCCGCGGTGAGTCACTGTTACCACACAACCCTCTTCAGTAATCAAATCCTCAATATTGATGTCGCCTTCATCCGGGACAATCTCTGTCAGCCGCGCGCTGGCATACTTGCTTTTTATCTCGCCCAGCTCGTCTTTGATAATTCCCAGCACCCGTTGTTCCTTGGCCAGGATATCCAGCAAGTCCTTGATCGTTTCGATCAATTCCTGGTATTCATTGTGAACCTTGTCGCGCTCCAGTCCGGTCAGCTGATAAAGCCGCAAGTTGAGAATTTCATCCACCTGGCGCTCAGCGAGTTCATAAACGCCATCCGTCAGTCGGGCTTCATCCCGAATCAGGATTCCCAACTTCTCGACTGTTTTGCGGGTAAACTCATAAGCCAGCAGCTTACCCTTGGCCTCTTCACGGTTAGCCGAGTCACGAATAATCCGGATAAAATCATCCAGATTGGCCAGCGCGATCAAATAAGCTTCCAACGTTTCGGCACGCTTCTCCGCTTGCCCCAGCAGGTAGCGGGTTCGTCGGATAATTACTTCCCGACGATGCTCGATGTAGCAGTTCAGCGCGTTTTTCAGTGACAGCAGCTTCGGCTTGCCATGGTCAAGCGCCAGCATATTGACCGAAAACGATGACTCGAGCGCCGTCTGCCTATAGAGGTTGTTGATGACAACTTTTGGTACCGCATCGCGCTTCAGTTCTATGACTACCCGCGTGTTCTCGTCAGATTCATCGCGAACCGCAGAAATCTCAGTCAGTACTTTTTGGTTTACCAGATCAGCGATCCGTGAAACCAGCGTCGCTCGATTGACATTGAACGGAATTTCGGTGATGACTATCTGCTCGCGTCCCCCTTTGATTTCCTCAATCCCGGCCCGACCACGTACGCGGATACTACCACGTCCACCCCTCGTGTAATCCATGATTCCCTTGTTGCCGCAAATCATGCAACCAGTCGGGAAGTCGGGACCTTTGATGTGAGTTAATAATTCCTCAATGGTAATTTCCGGGTTATCAACCATGGCAATAATGCCATCGATCACCTCGCCCAGGTTGTGCGGCGGTATGTTGGTCGCCATCCCGACCGCAATACCAGTGCCACCGTTGACCAGCAGATTAGGAAATGCCGCCGGAAAGACCGTCGGCTCGCTCTTGGTCTCATCGTAGTTATCTACGAAGTCGACCGTATCTTTATCCATGTCGGTCATCAGAGCCGCACCCAGATGCGTCATCCGCGCCTCGGTATACCTCATCGCAGCCGGTGGATCACCCTCGACCGAACCAAAATTGCCCTGCCCGTCAACCAACCGTTCGCGCATCGCCCACGGTTGCGCCATGTGGACTAGCGTCGGGTAGATCACCGCTTCGCCATGCGGGTGATAATCACCAGATGTGTCACCACAAATCTTGGCGCATTTCCGGTATTGGCGCCCCGGGTACAACGATAGCGCCTGCATCGCAAATAGAATGCGCCGCTGCGAGGGCTTCAACCCATCCCGCGCATCAGGCAGGGCACGTGATACTATTACTGACATCGAATAATCGAGGAAAGACCTCGACATCTCATCGGCTACGTTGACCGGCTCTACTTTCTCGTTCTTGGTATACATCTAAATTTCTAATCTAACTTGGGTAATAAACTAAACAGGATTAACAGGATTGAAGATTTGGTAGTTTACTTTGCTTAGTATATTTCCTGAACTTCTTTTTAAGTTCTAATCGGGAAGCACCAAAGTTCAGCAAAAGCCCGGTATCTTTGCCCGTAGCTTTCAAATAATTCACTAATTGCTGTTCATCAGCAATACTCAGAGCACTTGCTGCCTTGAGCTCTAGAATAAGCTCATCGTTGATAATAATATCTGCGATAAACCTGCCTACCTCAACGCGGTCGTAAAACACCTTAAGCGGTACTTCAGCCTTTGCATCAAACCCATTTGCAAGCAACTCGTGCATCAGGGAGTTCCGGTATACAGACTCCAAAAAACCTGCCCCTAGTTCCGAATGAACTCTCATTGCTAACCCAATGACTTTTTCAGTAAGTGCTGAATCTGTCATAAATAAAAAATCCTGTAAACTCCTGCAATCCTGTTTAGTTTCTTACACATCCAGGTTACGCACGTTGAGCGCGTTATCCTCGATGAACTGCTTACGCGGCTCGACCACATCACCCATCAACACGGTGAACATTTTGTCAGCTTCAATCGCATTATCTTCATTCAGCTCTACCTGTAGCAACTTGCGCTTATCTGGATCCATGGTGGTGTTAAAGAGTTGTTTGGCATTCATTTCACCTAACCCCTTGAAGCGCTGGATCTGCATCCCCGCACGACCAAACTCTTTAACTTTTTCAAGAATCTCGGGGATAGAGAATACCGGTGTCGCTTTGGCGGACTCCCCTTTGCCTTCAATTAATTCGAAGATTGGCTGATCGTTAGCGGCAAAGTGATCGATCTGCAGCCCCTTACGGTCGAGCTCGCTAATCAATTTCTCGATCAGTGGCGACTCGTGCAATTCAACCAGGCGTGCTCGCCGTCGCTGCGGCTGCTTGGATTTAGCAGCAGCACTGTCACCATTGCCAGCCTGGCTGTCGTCGTCGGATTCAAACAGGCTGAGATCTTGATTGTCACCGGCAAATTGACGTAACGCCATTTCATCGGCGAAATATTCTACGCTATCTTCATTCCCGTCACGAATCTTGACCAGAAATTGCGGCAGACTGCCCTGCTTGCCACGTTTGTGCAAATACTCCTCAAAATCTCCACCATGGAGACGAATCGATTCACTTAGCCGACTCAGACGCATCAGCAGGTCGAGAATATCCCTCAGCTGCGACTCGCTGAACTCCTTGCCATCGGTAAGGTTTTTTAAACGTACGTCCTCGATGCCAAGGGTTATCAGGATCTGGCTCATCTCGGCTTCGTCCTGCACGTACTCTTCGCGCTTTTTGCGTTTGATTAAATAGAGAGGCGGTTGGGCCACGTAGACATGACCTTTCTGAACCAGTTCGGTCATTTGACGGTAAAAGAAGGTCAGCAACAGAGTCCTGATGTGCGAGCCATCGACATCCGCGTCAGTCATGATAATAATCCGGCCGTAACGCAGCTTCTCGAGATTGAATGCACCTTCCTGTTCACCATCACCAATGCCGGTACCAATCGCCGTGATCATGGTCTGAATTTCGTTGTTCTGCAGTACTTTATCCAGCCGTGCTTTCTCAACGTTAATCAGTTTACCGCGGATCGGGAGGATGGCCTGAAAGCGACGATCACGGCCCTGTTTGGCAGAGCCACCAGCGGAATCACCCTCAACAATAAACAGCTCGGTCAACGACGGGTCGCGCTCCGAGCAATCCGCCAGCTTACCAGGTAAGCCGCCACCTGACAGCGCGCTCTTGCGCACAGTCTCGCGTGCCTTACGGGCCGCCTCACGCGCCCGCGCGGCAGTCAAAGCCTTGTCGACAACTTTCTTGGCCAGTGGCGGGTTTTCATCAAAAAATGTCATCAGTCCTTCGTAAACAACTGAGCCGACAATCCCATCGACCTCTGTGTTGACCAGCTTGACTTTGGTCTGCGACTCAAACTTGGGATCCGGATGTTTGACACTCAAGACACAGGTAAGCCCTTCGCGTACGTCATCACCCGAAATCGACGGGTCCTTATCCTTCACCAAATTGTTGTTCTTCGAATATTGATTGATGGCGCGGGTCAGGGCCGAGCGGAACCCGGTCATGTGCGTACCGCCATCCGGATTAGGAATCGAGTTGGTAAAGCAGAGGATCTGATCGTTGAACGAATCGTTGTATTGCATCACGCAGTCGACGTAGACGTCTTCCTCTTTATCCTTGTTATCCTTATCTTTCATGGTCACTTTACGCTCGCCGTAAAGCGCGATCGGCTTGGGATGGATCAGGTGCTTGTTTTCACTAAGTTCTTTAACGAATTCCACAATCCCTTCCTTGTACAAAAAGCGCTCTTGCTTAAGCAGGTCACCATCGCCACCACGTTCGTCAGTCAGGAGAATTTCCAAACCGGGGTTGAGGAATGCCAATTCCCGCAGACGTCCAGTTAAACGCTCAAATTTAAATTCTGTGGTAATGGTAAAAATTTCGGCGTCCGGTAAAAAGGTAATGGTCGTGCCGGTTTGCTTCTTATTATTCAACTCGCCAATCACTTCCAATTTGCGGGTCGTCTTGCCCTTGGCAAAACTCATACTGTGAACCTTGCCATCGCGGTAAACCTCGGCCCGGAACCACTCGGACAAAGCATTGACACACTTGGCCCCCACCCCATGCAAACCACCGGAAAATTTGTACGCTCCCTGGCCGAACTTACCACCGGCGTGCAGGTTGGTCAGTACCAACTCGATCGCCGGCATCTTCCACTTCGGGTGCATTTCGACCGGGATACCTCGACCGTTATCGCGGATCGAAACCGAACCATCGACATGCAGCGTGACTTCAATTTTGCTACAGAAGCCGGCCAGGTGCTCATCGATCGAATTATCCAACACCTCATAGATACAATGATGCAAACCTCGTTCGTCGGTGTACCCAATGTACATTCCCGGTCGTTTGCGGACTGCTTCCAGCCCCTCCAGCTTATCGATTTGTGCGGCGCCGTAATCGGCATTTTGAGGTGCGGTGTCGTGCGAATTGCTGTTTGGCATAAATATCTATTCAGAAATAAGAGTAATCGTAAATTATAACAGGTATTTTTATATCTCCGCAATGTTTTTCTTGGAGAATAACGATCCAGTACGCCTACATATTGTGAATAATTTTTCCTATCATACAACATTTTCCATCCTGATTGCTGAGATACCTGATTTCGGACAGCAACTGCAGGCATAAGGCGAAATGATTATTTTTATGCGGAATTAAGTATTGGCAAAGGTTGCCTGATAGCTAATCTTGGCCTCATGAGCAACAGGATTTACTGGAGCGTATTCCTGATCGGGCTGGGTGCGCTGAGCGCTTGCGGGCCACGCAATCAATTTGCGCCGCCGCCTGAACCTGCAGTAACTGCGCTGGAGTTGCAACCGCGAGACGCGCAGGTCATGCAATCATTCAGCGGCCGCATCGAGGCTACCGAAAGCGTTGAAATACGGGCGCGGGTAAAAGGGTTTCTTGAAGAAATCCATTTTCAACCCGGTGAAGTTGTCAACAAAGGTGATGTGCTTTTCACTATCGAAAAGGATACCTATGCCGCAACGGTACAAAATGCCAGAGGTGCTCTGGAACGCGCGCAAGCAGCCCAGGCGCTGGCCCAGACAACCTTCCAGCGGCAGCAGCAACTCTTTGAAAGCCAAACCATCTCCGAACTCGAGTTCTTGCAATCCAAAGCTGAGTTGGATGAGTCGATCGCTGCCGTTAAACAAGCTGAGGGTGCTTTGCAGACCGCCGAACTGGATTTAAAATACACCACCATCGTGGCTCCGATCACCGGCCGGGTAAGCCGCGAATTGGTTACAGTCGGCAACCTGGTCGGCTCCGGGGAAAATACTCTACTGACGACAATCGTCAGCGACAATCCAGTCTACGCTTACTTCACGATTGACGAGCGTGAAGTCCTGGCCTTCATCCGCCAGCAGGGCGGTCGCCCGGAAGACCGCCGCGAACAGGGCCCCGAAGTCAGTCTGCTGCTGGCCGACGGTCATCAGTACGCAGAAAAAGGTCGGATTGACTTTGCTGATAACCAGATTTCGCAGGCAACCGGAACTATCGAGATCAGGGCCAAGGTACCTAACTCAAACGGCGAGTTGGTGCCCGGCATATTCAGCAGGGTTCAGATGGGGCAGCAGCGTGAGCAGGTGTTGGTGATTCCGCAGCAGGCGATCCAGCGCGACCTTTCAGGTGCTTATGTGATGCTAATCGACAGCTCTGACAACGCTCAAATCAAATACATCACGGAAGGTCCGGCTGTTGATAATGGCGTGATTGTAGAAGATGGATTGCAGGCTGGTGACCGGATAGTTATCGAAGGCCTGCAACGGGTAAGACCTGGTTTGCCGGTGAAGCCGGTTGCCGCCCAGGCCGACAGCAGCGAACCGGTAATGCCAGAGGCCGAATCAAGCGAGCAGCCGGAGCAGTCCCAGTCTTGAGCGGAAGTTGCTTATGAGTCCGCATTTCTTTATTAAGCGCCCGATCTTTGCCTGCGTCGTCTCGATCGTCATCATCATTCTCGGTCTGGTCGCGATGATCGCTCTGCCGGTCGCCCGCTACCCGGATATCGCCCCGCCGACAATCAATGTTTCCGCTAATTATCCCGGGGCCGATGCCGCCACGGTCGCTGACACCGTGGCAGCCCCGATCGAACAGGAGGTCAATGGGGTCGAAGGCATGCTCTATATGACCAGCGTCTGCGCCAACGACGGCAGCATGAATTTGACCGTGACTTTCGAGACCGGGACCGACCTCGATATTGCCAATGTGCTGGTGCAAAACCGCGTCTCGGTTGCTGAAGCCAAATTGCCCGAGGACGTTAAACGGCTCGGTGTTAGCGTAAAGAAAAAGTCGAATGACGTAGCAGTCTACCTGGCATTATTCAGCCCGGATGACAGCAAGTCTGACCTCTTTCTGAGCAACTACATGACGCTGCGTATCCGCGATGAAATTGCGCGCGTGAGCGGCGTCGGTGACGTGCTGATCTTTGGTGCCGGTGAGTATAGCATGCGGGTATGGCTCGACCCCGATAAGTTGACCCGCCTGAACCTGTCGGCAGGTGATGTCCTCAATGCAATTCGTGAACAAAACGTCCAGGTGGCCGCCGGCCAGATCGGCGGCGAACCGGCTCCCGAGGGCCAGGCCTTCCAATTTACCGTAAACGTCAAAGGACGCTTGGTCGAAGCCGAAGAGTTCGGTAATATTATCGTTCGGGCAGACCCCGAAACCGGTGGCTTGCTGCGCCTCAAAGATGTAGCCGAAGTCGAACTGGGTGCCGATAACTATAACTTAGTCTCTCGCTATAATGGCAAACCTTCTGCGACCATGGCGGTCTACCAGATCCCCGGCGAGAACCTGCTAGAGGTTGTCGACGGCATCGATACCAAGCTGCAGGAACTGGCAGCAGCCTTCCCCGAGGGACTGGATTACGGAATATCCTATGATGGTTCTCTGGTGGTACGCTCTTCGGTCAAAGAAGTTGTACAGACATTGTTCATCACACTGGCACTGGTGGTCGCAACGGTTTTCATATTCCTGCAGAATGTCCGCGCGACGCTCATTCCGGCAGTCACTATCCCGGTTTCCCTGATTGGAACATTTGCTGTAATGTCGGCGCTCGGATTCTCGATTAACACGCTGACCCTGTTCGGGTTGGTGCTGGTGATCGGTATTGTGGTCGATGATGCGATCGTCGTCGTAGAGAACTGTGTGCGCCATCTGGAAGACGGCTTGAGCCCGAAGGAAGCCGCGCATAAAGCAATGGATGAAGTGACCGGACCGGTAATTGCCACCACCCTGGTCCTGCTTTCAGTATTCATTCCGACGCTTTTTCTCACCGGTATTACCGGCCGCATGTTTGTCCAATTCTCGGTCACGATTTCGATCGCTACGGTCTTCAGCTCATTGAACGCATTGACACTCAGCCCGGCATTATGCGGCGTGCTCCTGCGCAATCCGGATAAAAATAAGCAGAAACCAGCATTTTTTAGGGCCTTCGATAACCTGCTGTCCAAAACGACAGATGGCTTTTGCGGTGCGGTCGGCTTCCTGGTCAGGCGCGCTGCAATTGCACTGGTGGTCTTCATCGGGTTGTGCGTGCTGGCAGTCTTCGGCCTCGGACGCCTGCCCGGCGGATTCGTACCGCAGGAGGATGAAGGCTATTCTATGATTGCGGTGCAATTGCCGGATGCGGCATCGACCCAACGCACCCGTGATGTGATTCAGAAAATCGGGGTGATGGCACGCGAACTTCCAGGCGTAGCAGATACCGTAGAAATTACCGGTTACTCGATCCTCGATGGCTCCGCTGCACCCAATATGGGCTTTTTAGTGGTGATCTTCGAACCGTGGGAAGAACGTTCTCACTTTCTAGACTTCAAGCGCTCATTGATGGAATCCCAACGCGGGATCGTCGGCCAGCTGAATATGAAGCTGATCACCCTAAGGGAGGCTTTTGCCTTCGCTATTGCGCCACCTTCACTACCCGGAATTGGGGTCTCCGGCGGATTTACTTTCATGCTGCAGGATCGTGGTGGCGTCGGCCTGGCCACCCTGCAACAGTATGCCAATAGCGTTATCACCGATGCCAACTCGCAGTCCGGCCTGACCCAGGTCAGCACCACGGCGGCCCTCAGCGGCGCTGACGACCTGCTCGA
>CAZHRP010000003.1:0-8693 GCA_964535055.1 uncultured Chthoniobacteraceae bacterium | reverse complement strand
GTAATGTGCCGCAATTATTCGTCGATATCGACCGTGAACAGGCTAAGGCGATGGGAGTTCCCCTCAGCTCTATCTTTGAAGCGATGCAGACCTATCTGGGCGCTGCTTACGTCAACGATTTTACCTACTTCGGCCGCACCTTTAAAGTCAAAGCCCAGGCTGAAGCCGAAAGTCGATTGCAGCCTGAAGACATTAGAGCCCTGCGAGTCAGCACCACTACCGGCGAGACATTACCCCTGGGTGCTGTGGTCGATATCCAGCGAATAGCCGGTCCACAGTCGATCACCCGCCACAACATCTATCCATCGGTCAAAATTCTGGGCTCGGCAGCCGAAGGATTCAGCTCCGGTGAAGCAATTGCAATCATGGAGGATATGGCGGCAGAAGCTTTACCTTCCAACCTCGGTTACGAATGGAGCGAGCTGTCGTTCCAGGAAAAACTGGCCGGTGACGGCGGCATGGGTTTCGTCTTCGGGCTGGCCATCGTTATGGTCTACCTAATCCTCGCCGCCCAATACGAAAGCTGGACGATACCTCTGTCGGTCTGCCTGGGGGTGCCCACCGCCCTGCTGGGTGCGGTGGCTGCCGCAATGGCCCGCGGCCTGGACAATAACGTCTACACCCAGATCGGGATCATATTGCTCATCGGCTTGTCGACCAAGTCTGCCATCCTGATTGTGGAATTCGCCAAGGAACTCCACGACGAGCAAGGGCAGAAGCCGTTTGATGCTGCAGTCAATGCGACCCGCCTGCGCCTGCGCGCCGTATTCATGACCGCGCTCTCGTTCATCCTCGGTGTGCTGCCGCTGCTGGTTGCCACCGGTGCCGGCGCTGCCAGCCGCCAGGCCCTCGGCACGATCGTCTTCGGCGGTATGATCATCGCCTCGTCAGTCGGCCTGCTGGTTGTCCCGCTACTCTACTTCATCATCCAGTCGCTCGAAGATAAAGCTACCGGCTGGAAACCGAAGGCTGAAATAGCCAAGGCTTAAATAATCGATTGCAGAAATATTCAACGTGAAGGGTGCCTTATTGGACAACTGCTTCTTCTTTAAGTAATGATCCGTGGTACGGCACTTAACAGTTTGCGGGTATAAGGGTGTTGCGGATTACGGTACAGCTCATCAGCAGAAGCTTGTTCCACCAGTTTGCCGAAATACATCACACCAACCTCATGCGAGACATGTTGCACCACTGTCAGGTCATGCGAAATGAAGAGAAACGAGATGCCGTATTCCTGTTGCAGGTCGGCTATCAAATCGAGGATCTGATTCTGCACGGTGACGTCGAGTGCGGAAACCGCCTCATCCGCAACGATGAACTTTGGCTTTAATGCTAATGCCCTGGCGATCCCGACGCGCTGGCGCTGACCACCGGAAAATTCGTGCGGGTAGCGATCGGCCATGGCTTTCTCCAGTCCGCAAACATCCAGCAGCCGGTAGACTTCCTGGTCGCGGCTCGACTTCTTGCCGATGTGATGGGTGTCCAGTGGTTCGCGAATGATCTGGCGCACAGTCATGCGCGGGTTCAACGAGCCGTATGGATCCTGGAAGATAATTTGCATGTCCCGGCGAAACTTCAGCATCTCAGTCTGAGTGAGCGTTGTAATGTCATTGCCTTCAAATAAGATTTGCCCTGCAGTGATCGGCTGCAGACGCAGGATCGAACGTCCGAAAGTCGACTTGCCACTTCCGGATTCACCAACCAGCCCGTAGGTTTGCTGGCGCTCAATAGTAAGCGACACATCATCCACAGCCTTAAGGTGATCCTGGACTGTATTAAAAAACCCACCGCGGATCGGGTAGTAAGTCTTAAGGTTGCGAATTTCGATAAGCGGTGTCGCCGTATTCATAATTTACTAATTGCTGGCAGCTCTCGGTTGGGCATGACAATCACTCGCGCAGGGTGAGCACGGAATCAAGAAGCTTCCTAGTGTACGGGTGTTGCGGGTTGCGGAAAAGCTCTGTGGTTTCGGCAATCTCAACGATCTTGCCTTGATACATAACGACCACGCGTTTGCAGGTTTCAGCCACCACCCCGAGATCATGGGTGATCAGGATCATCCCCATATTGCGGTCGGTCTGCTGGCGGTGAATTTCACTGAGTACCTGCGCCTGGACGGTCACATCGAGGGCCGTAGTCGGCTCATCAGCGATCAGCAGCTTCGGGTCACAAGATAACGCCATCGCAATCATCACCCGCTGGCGCATCCCGCCCGATAATTCATGCGGATGCTGTTTCACGCATTTCTCTGGTGCTGGAATATTGACTGTGTCCAGCATCTGAATCGCAAGCTCGAGGACTTCTTTCTTGGACGCCTTGCGGTGGACGCGAATCACCTCGACCATCTGCTCGCCAATGGTAAAGACCGGATTGAGCGCGGTCATCGGCTCCTGGAAAATCATTGATGCCAGATCGCCGCGCAACTTGCGCATGTCAGCCTGGCTCTTGGACAATATATCAATGCCGTCCAAAACGATTCGGCCACTGGTGATCCTTCCCGGCGGATTCGGGACAAGCTGCAGGATCGTCAGTGCGGTCACCGACTTGCCGCTACCGGATTCACCGACAATGCCCACCGGTTCACCGGCAGCGACCTCGAAGCTGATGTCATCGACAGCCTTCACCACACCGTTCTCGAAGGCAAATTCCACCGAGAGATTATCAATTTTTAGCAGCGACTGTTGCTTACTCATAAGATTAGACATTCAGGAACTGATTTTCTTCGGGTCAGTGGCGTCCTGCAGAGCATCCGCGAACATATTAAAGGCAATCACAAGTACAAAAAGAAATCCGGATGCAGCCAGGAAGTTGCCGAAGTGGCCGCGCAGAACTTCATTGGTCGACTCCGAAAGCATCGTACCCCAACTGACACCGTCTTTGACACCCAGACCAAGAAAGGTGAGAATCACCTCACTTTTGATCGCCCCTACGAATGCAATGGTGGCCTGCACCAGCAGAATGTGGAAAGTATTCGGCGTGACATGCCGGAAGATGATGGTCAGTGGCTTTACCCCGATAGCTTGGGCAGCCTGAATATACTCGAGATTGCAAATCTTGATCACTTCGCCCCGGACGATCCTGCAGGTGCTGGACCAGAAGGTTGCTATCATGGCCACGTGCATCGCATAAGGCAGGCCCTGCATGGCAAACGCAATCGCAGCCACAAACAGATAGAACGGAATGGCATCGATGCAGCCATACAACCACATGATGATCTCATCGATTATCGTCCCGCTAAAGTAGCCGGCAATGGCACCAAGTACCCCGCCGATCAAGGTCGAAAGAATCGCGACCAGAAGGCCAACCTCAAAGGCTGTCTTGGTTCCGGCAATCGCTCGTGAAAAAATATCCTGCCCGTTAATATTCGTGCCAAACCAGTGCTCGCTGGATATGCCGAGAAACCCTTCGTCGCCCAGGTCACTCCAGCCCTGCCCCCAAACTCCCAGCCACACACCCAGTGCAATGATCGCATAGATGCCGACCACCACCAGTGCCGCCATGCCATAGCGGTCCCGTTTGAATTTGCGCACGCTTTTCGACCACAAAGATTCTCTGACTGAGCGCCTGCTAAACAGTTTGGGCAATAATTTATTCATCACTTGGAGTATGAGATTCTTGGGTCGATCACTTTGTAGATGATGTCGGTTAGCACCAGGGCAAAGACATACAGAACAGCCGTACAGGTCACGACCGCTTTGACCACCGGCAGATCACCGTTAGTGATGGCATCATAAGTCACCAGGCCAACACCTGGTATGCCAAAGAATTTCTCTAACACAAGATTGCCAGCAATAATCACAAAGGGGAGCGAGATAATGATCCGGGTGACGATCGGGATCAGTGAATTCTTTAACACATGTTTAACCATGATCCTGGCATTACCAATCCCATAGGCCTTTGCGGTACGCACATAGTCGCGGTTCAATTCTTCGACGATAACGGCACGGAAGAAGCGCGTGTTGTAGCCCAGGGAAACAAAGACACTGGTGAGTGTCGGCACCGCAACATACAGCCAGTAGTAATACCAGTAGTAGTAGACAATCTCAAAGAAATTGGCCTCGATATAATCCGGCGGCGGATCGACCCAACCCTGCACCGGAAACCAGTTAAGGCCGTAGGTAGTGCAGAAGATAATTTGAAAGGCTATCACGATCATCAGGTAGCTGATACTCATACCGACGACGGCAAAGATCATCACCGATTTGTCCCACAGGCCACCACGGTGATAGGCCGCAAGCAAAGCCAACCCGACACCCAAAATGTTGGAAATGAAAAATGCCGGCAACGCGACGGCAAATGAAACCGGCACTGTCCTGGCAAGTATGGATGAGACGCGTTCCCCGGAAGAAATAGAACTTCCGAAGTCAAAGGTAATGATCTCATTCAGAAACATTAGATAACGCTCGATAAATGGCTTGTCGTAACCAAGCTCGCTGCGCACTTCTTCAATCTGTGCCTGGCTGGCATTTTTGCCCAGGATGCTATAAGTAAGATCTGGGCCAAAATAAACCATCAGGGTAAACGAGATCAAAGTGACTCCGAACAAGAGCGGGATCAGGTAGATCAATTTACGGATCGCGTATTGTATGGTTTCCATGGCTTAATCCGCTACCTGCTGTGCTGAATCGGGAAGAATATAGGCGTATTTGAGTAGGCTGCTATGCGGGCTAAAAGAGTGATAGTAGACCACGTTGTCATGCCAAATGAGTGGATGATTGCGCATCATGCCGGATACAGTTGGCACATCGTCTAGAATGATTTGATTCATTTTACGATATAGCTCTGTTCTCTCAGGACCGGGCTGCATGGCCTTTGTTTTTCGGAACAATTGATTAAACTCGGGATTGTCGTAGTTGGAGACGTTCGAGCCAGGACTCTTGTTGGGTCCGTAGTAAAGCTGGAGCACATTCTCGCTATCCGGATAATCAAGATTCCAGCCAATAGATATCAGCATCACCTCTTTCTTAGTCACGGCCCGGTTATAATCACCAAAGGTAGCAAAAGTTTTCAGAACTACCTTCTCCCGCGGATACCCGATCTTTTCCAGCCAGCCACGAAATTGTTCAAACATCTGAATGTTTTGGACGCTGGCAGTCGTGCCGTATACCAGCTCCGGTAAATTCTCAGCAGTCCAGCCGCCTTGTTGCAGGTAGCGCTTGGCCTGTTCATAATCTACCGTGACATACGATCGAGGCAGGTCAGGATCGTGGGCGTCCAGCCTGGGCGGTATGATCCCGGGGAAAATAATTCCCATGTCATTATAAAACCTGCGATTCCTCTGTTCCCAGTCGTAGGCCTTTCGGATCGCTTTACGCAGCAGCAGATTGCGCTGATCCTGTTGCGGATCCGGATGGTGGCCAATTCTGGGATCAGCCATATTGAACGCCATGTAAATGAAACCAAAATCAGGTATATTCATGCCCTTAAATTTTTCTGCATAAGCAGGTTTCAGCTGCAGCGGCTTCAACTGCGAGGCAACCATATGAGTGAGTTCGATTGGTATGGAACCGAAGTGGATCTCGTTGCCTTTGTTGAGAGAGTTCCAACGCGTCATATCTTCCTTGATGAAGTGGGCTTCCACGTTTTCCAGAATCGGAATACGCTTGCCCTGCAACGCTTCGAGACCAACCCAGCCTTGGATCTCAGGATCATAACCTTCGTATTCCAGATCGAAGTATTCCTCGCGGTAGTTTTCGTTTTTAACGAAGATCGCTTTCTGCGTCGAAAAAGATTCGATCCGGTAAGGACCACTGCCAACCGGATTCAACGCAAATTCCTTACCATAATAATCCACAGCTTCGTACGGAATGAACGATGAATATCCCATGGCCAATGTATAAACTAACTGAGGGAACGGTTGATTTAGCGTAATTTGTAAGGTGTAATCACTGATTGCCTTGAGGCCCTCAATGTCCTGCGAATAGTCCGACCCCTCCGCCTTCCATTCATCGAGCCCTTTGATTTTTCCGCGCCACACCCATTCACCTTTAGGTAGGTTAGCAGGATCAAATATCCGTTTCATCGAGTAAATGAAATCCTGAACCACTACTTCACGACCCTTGCCTCCCGGAAAGCATGGATCGTCAGCATAGCGGATCCCTTGCTGGATGCGGAAGGTGTAGACAAGCCCGTCCTCGCTTACTTCAGGCATCGCCGCTGCCAGTCGCGGTTTCAGTTCAAATGGCCGGGCCAGATATTTGTACTCATAGAATTGGTCATAGACATTTGTGACCATGAAGTTCTCATAACTCGTGGAGGCCGAGGCCGGATCCATCGTCACCGGTGAGCCGTCAAGTGAATAACGAAAAACCTCAATATTTTGCTGCCGGTCACTGAATGGTCTTTTGCAGGAACTCATACCAAAGACCAAAGCAATCATGACGATAAACATGCCCAACCTTTGAGCTATTACCAGTTGTCTACTTAACATCACCAAAATCTTTCTTAATCATTAACTCGGGGCAGGACTTGGCTACTAATTCTACTCATTATCCCGCTGCTCAGATTCTGCGAGAACCCGTTGGCGTAGCTTTTCGAGTCGCCCTTCACCATCACCGCTGCGCTGCTCCGCCTGATCGATCAGCTCGAGGGCACCCTCGACATCGCCACGTTGGGACTTAAGCGCTGCCATGATACGCAGATCGAGAATACTGGGCTGATCAGCAATTTTTTTCTTGGGTGGCGAACTTTCCACACCCCAGATTCTGGCTATCAATTCATAGCTTTTCGGATGTTCGTGATAGAGCTGAAAATGATTGAATGGATAGTAAGAATTCCCAACGAAAAAAGTCTCGGTCATCTCTGCAAAATATTCCTTGTGATCAGTAAGGCCGTAGTGCGGCTTACGCCGACCCGAGAGCAGATCGACTTCGTCAAATTTACGGCTGTCACAAAATTTCCGGTAACCGGCCAGAATATCCGGATGCTCAAAGCCCAGCACCAGATCATGATAAGCGTGGGCCAATTCATGCAGGATGACCGAGGTGCTGTACGGTCGACTTGCTTCTCGAATCAGCCCCCCGGCATGAGTCAGATGGATCGCCTGCGCCAACTCCGGGTCATAGCCACGTTCATCTAACCAATCTGCTTCCGGATGATAATGGGCATTGCCCAGCGGGTGGGCCCGATCAATAAAGATAGGTACTTGCTGGAGTTTGGCTACCGGTCCGGCAGGCATACGCAATTTGATTTGATGCAGACGCTGAGCAAGGATACGCAGTACTTGGTCACCCGTTTGCTGGTGTTCGCCTTCGAGGAAGCTCTTGTCAACAAAGACCGTCCAGCCTTCAATTTGACGCTGCTCATGGTCGACTCGAATCAGTGGAACTTCACTGGCAGTTGAAGTACTCATAACAAAAATCAAAGCTAACAGGGCTAATCGACTGGCTTGCATCGCATCAACTTAGATAACAAACGGGCAGATACAAGGGCTATCGGATCACCACTACAAATTGGCAGAATTAACAATTTTTAATGAACTCATCTCACAGCATATGATTTAAAAGTCGGAGGCCTGCATGGGTTACATATGGCTTGCGCATTAGGAGAATGGATGAATAATTAAATCATGAATAACTTAGCTGAACGCGTTCGAACCATTTTACGCCCGGTGGTGCCTTTACTGACGGCGGTCTTACTGAGTGCTTGCAACTCGACTGCGGTTTCGCAGGATCAGGCTTATCTGGCAGGACAATCCGCCCAAACCGGCTCTGACCAGCAGGCATTAGCAACCACCGACTCCCAACCGGAACCTGCAGTAGTCCTGACCTCGACGGCCCCGCAGCAACAGCCAGCCGCCGAGCCCGTACCGGAAGTCAGCTTGGATCAGATCACTACTTCCAAGCCAACCCCGCCCCAACATACTCCACAGCAACCGATGATTACCTACTCGTCGGTCAGTGTTCCAGGTCCCTACGTTGCCATGACTTTCGACGACGGCCCGCATGCCACCAACACCCCACGCCTCCTGGACATGCTCAAACAAAGAAATATCAAAGCGACCTTTTATGTCATCGGCCAGAACGTCCAGCAATACCCGAGCATCGTCGCCCGGATGACCGCAGAGGGCCACGAGGTCGGTAACCATTCGTGGTCACACCCATTCTTTACCAAGATCTCGAATGCTTCCGTGCGCTCGCAGCTGCAACGCACCCACGATGTGATCGTCAAGACCACCGGCCAGGCACCAACCACCATGCGTCCACCCTATGGCGCAATCACATCGAGTCAGAAACAATGGATCAAGACCGACTTCGGCTACCCGACAATCATGTGGTCGCTCGATCCACGTGACTGGCAAAACCGTAATGCCATCACCGTCTCCAACCGTATCCTCGGCCAGGCTAAACAAGGCGCAATCATCCTCGCCCACGACATCCACAAAACTACAATCGATGCCATGCCGTCCGTGCTCGATGGCCTGCAAGCCCGCGGCTACAAGTTCGTCACCGTCAGCGAGATCATCAAGCTCAGCCAGACGCCAGCCCGCACCGCTCCCAGCGTAACAATGAAGATGGATCAGCCATAGCTTAAGCCACTGCCGGGACATCCAGCATCCAAAGCTTCTAATTATAAGATTCGTGCTATTCGCGGGCAGATTCTTACATCTATGGCAAGGCAGCCCCGAGCTCAGGAAATCGCCCAACTTGTCATCATTAGTCTGCCGCCGTTAATTCTGCGACCACTGTCTCAAT
>CAZHRP010000002.1:22252-35681 GCA_964535055.1 uncultured Chthoniobacteraceae bacterium | reverse complement strand
ATGGAAAATCTGATCAAGTCACAAGATCGCACCTTGCACGATTGCTCTGCCGCAGAGCTCGAATCTGCCTGGCAGCAGGTCAAAAGTACGGAATCACTGCCGGATAGTTAATCTCCAACGCATTGCTATTGCCATTTTGCTCAAATTATTCTATGCACGGGTAGGAACATCAGGGCTATGCGAGTAATATTTGTCGATGACGACCCGGTCATGCGCAAGCTGACTCATCGGATTCTCACCAAGCTGGGGTATTTACCGGAAGTTTTTCCGGATGCTGAGCAAGCCTGGAATGCCATCCTGCAGCGCCCGCCGCGAATTGTCATTAGCGACTGGATTATGCCGCAGCTTGACGGGTTAGGCCTTTGCGAGCGGATTCGTGCGCGCCAGAATGTGGCCTATACCTATTTTATTATAGTAAGTGCAGACAACGAAGATCCGGGAGTCTTTCAGGAATTTTTTGACCGGGGCATTGATGACTTACTGACCAAGCCATTGGTACCGCATCAAGTCTGGGCCCGGCTCCATGTAGCCAGGCGAATGCTCAATATCAACCAGCAGTTAGGTGCGATGGGTAAGTTGATACCAATTTGTTCCTACTGTAAAAAAATCCGCAACGATGAAGACTACTGGGATCAGGTGGAAACTTATATCCAGCAGCATACTGGTGGCACTTTCAGCCACGGTGTTTGTCCTGAGTGCTTCGAGCGGATCATGAGAGACGAGAAGTTGTTCTTGGGTGAGGACTCCCACCAACAGAATAAGTAACTTGTACTACTCGCGGGCCACCCGCTTGAGTGCGCCGCGCAGTAAAAAGATCGGGACTAAACTCAGCGCGCTGATTACCACGCAGACAGCCAGTCCGGGAATGACTCGCGGACGGTCTTTGACTACGGCTTCCAGCGATTCGGCTGCCACCTGACCAACCGGCACTCTAAACCAGTCAGGTGACTGGAAATAGTTGCCATCCTCAGCGCGCCTGGCAACGCTATGAAATTCGGTTTCCACCGGTCCGGGACAGAGTGTGACAACAGAGACCCCGGTGCCATCCAACTCGGCCCGCACCGCTTCGCCGAAGCTGGTCACGTAGGCTTTGGTTGCGGCATAGACCGACATTTTCGGGATCGGCACATAGCTGGCAGTTGAGCTGACATTGAGGACGCAGCCTTCGCCGCGTTCCACCATTTCCGGCAACATGGCATGGGTTAACCTGGTCAGAGCTTTCATATTGACCTCCAGCATTGCATTGCAGCGATCCCACGAGGACTCTGCAAAATGGCCAAAATCGCCCAATCCGGCATTGTTGATCAACAAGTTGACCGGCAGGTTTTGTTCCTTCAATGCGCTGATCAGTTGCTGGACTTGATCAGGATCAGAAAGGTCGGCGATGCAGGTCACTACTTTCAGGTCGGGATTGATCAGGCTGACTTCGCGCTCGATGTCGTTGAGTCGTTCTTCGCGTCTGGCAATCAATACCAGTGTTGCAGCATCGTGGGCCAGTTGCAGGGCCAGTTCCCTGCCAATCCCTGACGAAGCTCCGGTAATGACAGCCGTACAGCCGACTAGTGTTTGAATTGCCATAGTTACTCTCTATCTGTTACCGAATTTCCAGTCAATGACGCAGCGCAGTGGTTGTGCCGCCCTCGACAGTCCAGTGATGGGCGTTGGTAATAGCGCTGGTTATGTATTCTTTGGCTTGTTGGACCGCAACATCGAGTGAGTACCCTTTGGCCAGCGCTGCAGTGATAGCTGCAGCCATCGTGCAGCCGGTTCCGTGGGTAGATATGCCGCGTACGTAGGGCGCTTCATACGTTTGATGGCGACCTTCATAAAATAGTACATCAACAGCTACTTCGGTCTTCAAGTGTCCGCCCTTCAGCAGCACGGCACAGCCAAAACGTTGGCTCAGTTGTTGGGCCGCTGCCGGCATCTCAGCAGGGGAATCGATCGAATGTCCCAGCAGTACTGCGGCTTCATCCAAATTAGGAGTGATTAAAGTGGCCAGTGGTAGCAGTTGTTCGATATAGGAATCGACTGCCGATTTTTCAAGCAATGGGTCGCCGCTGCTGGCAACCATGACCGGGTCAACGACCAGCTCGAGAGAGCCAGTTGGCAGTTGGCAGGACTGTATTGACTGGGCTACTGTCTGAATGATCGCTGATGAATAGAGCATACCGGTTTTAATTGCGGCGACCGGAAATGCTTGCAGGCACAGTTCGATCTGGCTTTTGACGATCACAGGTTCGACCGCTTGCACCGCTGCAACCAGCTCGGGGACCTCGGCGACCACACAGGTAACCGCGGTTAGTCCATAGACATCAAACGCACGAAATGTCTTGAGGTCTGCCTGGATGCCAGCACCAGCCGAATTGTCCGAGCCGGCGATCGTCAGTGCTACTGGAGTACCGGGCTGCTTGAGATTGTGCTGTTGCATATCGTAGATCCTGTTCAATGATAACGGGAGGTCTAGCTTATGCATAATCGGCACGCATGGAATGAAAAAACTGAGGATGGTGAGAAGCGTTACGTAGAAGCGCGTAAATTTGCCGGCGCCTGGAAGCTGCGGTCCAAGATTGGTCGCAATGGTGAATGGGAAAAGCATGAACCGCCGGCTGTGGCAGACCTGGAGACTTTGCTGGTCCATCTGGAAAACAAATATCAGCGTCGCCGCGCCAGCTACGACGACATTAAGAGCGTGCAGCAACTGATAACACAAAGCTGCTAGAGGTCCGATAATGTCAGCAAAACAGGAAAACGCTGCCGCTCTGGACCAACAATTTCTCTGGCACCCATTTACTCCGATGGCTGAGTGGACGGCACCTGAGCACGAACCACTGGTTCTGGTCGAGGGCCACGGCGTCATGTTACGTGACCAGCATGGTCGTGAATATATCGATGGCAACTCGTCGATCTGGACCAATATCCACGGCCATAATCACCCGCGTATAAATGCCGCGATCAAAGCTCAGCTCGACAAGGTCGCCCACACTTCGTTTCTCGGGTTTAGCAATGAACCGGCGGCCCTGCTGGGCAAGCGACTAGTCGAGGCCTACCCCGGCGAAGAGTTGCAGCGCGTTTTTTACTCGGACGATGGCTCGACGGCAATTGAAGTTGCGCTGAAATTGGCGATCCAATTCTGGCAACAGTCTGGTGAGCCGCAACGCACTGGATTTGTAGCCTTCGAGCGCGCCTACCATGGCGATACCATGGGCGCCTCCAGCTTGGGTGGGGTAGCATTATTCCACAATCGTTTTTCCAAATACCAATTCCCGGTGGAATTTATTGATGACTTGGACGGGCTGACGACCATCGAAAAGCCGCAGGAATTGGCGGCGGTCATCATCGAGCCGCTGATCCGCGGGGTGGCCGGGATGCGCCCGTGGCCACAGGGCATGCTGCGCGAACTGCGGAGCTGGTGCGATGCCCATGGGGTGCTCTTGATTGCTGATGAGATCATGACCGGATTCGGGCGTACCGGCACGCTGTTTGCCTGCCCGCAGGAAGATGTTGTCCCTGATATGGTCGCTTTGGCCAAAGGGATTACCGGTGGCTACCTGCCGCTGGCTGCCACCTTGATCAATAAGACCATTTATTCCGCGTTTCTCGGTGGCCCGGATAAAACCTTCTACTACGGCCATAGCTATACCGCCAATCCACTCGGCTGCGCCGCCGCGCTGGCATCTCTGGATGTCTTTGAGGAGGAACAAACGCTGCCCAACCTGCAGCCGAAAATCCAACTCATGCAGGAACTGCTGGCAGAATTGTCACAACACCCGAATGTGATCGACGTCCGGCAACTCGGCTTCATCGCCGGGATCGAGATTGGCAACCCTGATGGATCACCATTCGACCAAACCAAGCGCACCGGTGCTGCGGCTTGCCTCGCCGCCCGCAACCATGGCCTGCTGACCCGCCCGATCCTCGATACCATTACCCTGATGCCGCCACTTTGCATTACTGGAAATGAACTATCCTCAGCAGTTATGGCGATTATGAACGGGATCAGCATAGCATGCAACCGCACATAATGGTTTGAAAACTTACTTTAAATATAAGTTGCATTAGGGCCGGAGGTGCACATAAGATGTCTCTCTTTTTCCGGGGTGTAGCTTAGCTTGGTAGAGCGCGCGGTTTGGGACCGCGAGGTCGCTGGTTCGAATCCAGTCGCCCCGATTTTAATGCTTCCTCTATTCAGTCACCTTAACGACTCTGCTGGCATCGAGGATTTGTTCGTGGCCGGTGGTGGTACGAATCAGAAGGACGCCGCCGTACGCACTGATTTTTTTCACTTTTGGAATTGCCTCGAGGTGGCTATCGGTTTGGTAGTAAACGGTAGCCGAGCGATCGTTCATGCATTGGAAGGCCCGGGCGATGCCGGTAGCGGTGGCGACCGATTGGTTTTTGCAACATGCGGTGTCGGCACCAGCTATTGGAGCCAGCCACAGTATGGTCAGGATCAACGCGGGCAGGATTCGGTAGTGTAACAGATTTGTTGGCATACAATAGCGACGTTGTTTATCTGTTAAATATTCAAAACGGCTTGTGTGATTGCCGGTTTTTGCAAATTTGTCATGGCGTGCAATTGTGGCATGCTTATGCATGTTGAAGTTACTTTTAATTCTAGTGTTGGGCGAGCATGCGTTGTCGGCACCTCCTGAGAGGTTAATAACCCGCGGCTTGTCAGACTCCAGCGGTTCGTTAAATTGCGCACTGAGCACTGGTATCAGGTCGCGCGGATGCAGGCAGTCGCGGACCAGATGCCCACTACCGCCAAAACCGATGTATTTCAACGGGCGTTGCTGCAGCCACGAATTGATCCAAAAACTAAAGATTCCCTGGTCAGGGCGTCCAAACTGCCCGGCTCCTGCCAATACCCCGCAACGGTTGATCCAGACAGGAAATTGGAATGTTGCCCCGAATTCGAGTGCCAGTACCTCTGAAGCAAGTTTGGTCGCACCATAGAGCGAAACCGGGGCTGACGTCGAAAATTCCTCACTCACACCATTGGTGCTCACGCCGAACGGTAGTTGCTGGCTGGCCAGTGGCTGATAAGCATCATTATTCACCTCAACCTGCAACTTACTGAGTGGCTCGATGGCGTAGACCCGACTGGTACTCAATAAAGTGAAGCCAGCTTGATGACGCTTACAATATTCAAGTAAGTTGATGGTGCCGCTAAGGTTGTGCTCGAGCAATTGCCACCGCTGCTGACCTCGGCAGCATCACCCAAATCTCGCTGGACGTAGCGCATGGCTACTTATACTTCACTGCGGTGCCGCTGGCCAGTACTTCGATCGCGCCAAGCGAATTCTTGCGCGATGCCTGTACGTTAACAATATTTGAGGTGTCGATTCGCAGGTTAACGATAATATCGTAGTCGGGAACCTGTTCCTTAAGTCTGAGAATCGCTTCATCGCGGGCTTCCTGCAATAATTCACTGTAGCCTTTGAGTTCGCCGCCAACCAGGTTTTTGAAGCTGGCAGCAATGTCGCGCCCGACATGCTTAGCACGCACGGTATTCCCGGATACCAGTCCGTAATGTTCTGCTATGGTGCGTCCGGGCACCGCCTCGACATTGGTTAGTAATATGTCTTTAGTTATGAAAGGTTTGGTGAGTAAAATTTAATTAATTATAATTTATATCTATCTGAAGCAAATTATTGTTACAATATTGTTGCAGTCGAAAAAGCACACAAAAATTCAATTACCTTTGGCCGTAAATTCTACGCAGCCAGCCGGAGAACCAAATTTTAGTTAATTTTTGATCGGTCTTGATGGCAGAGAATGGCGGAGTGACTCGGCCGCTGGCGACCAGCAGGTGTTTGAGGTGGCGGGTTGTTACTGGCAGGGCAAACTGTTGTTCGGCCATGTGGCGGCCATGTTTTCCATGAGCACTGGCCAGCCCGGCATCGGTGAGGTAGCTGGCTAGTGCTGCGGCCAGTGCCTGGGTGTCACCCGGTTCGGTCAGTGTGCCGCTGGTGTTGTCAGCGATCATTTCCGGAACTCCGGCTAATTTGGTAGAGACACATGGTAAACCGCTGGCCATGGCCTCCATGATCACCGTGGGCAGGTTGTCCATTCCCCCATCACGTTCCACCACGCATGGTAAGGCAAAGACCCGGGAGCTACGCATCAATTCAGCAATCCGGTTTTGCGGCCGTGGTCCTGACAGTTGCACATGGTCCTGCAATTGCAATTCATCAATTGCAGCTTGCAATTGCTGTTGCAGCGGACCCTCACCAACAATGGAGCATTGGAATGATATGTTTTGTTGATGCAGATGCCCGCAAGCTTCGATCAGATCGGCAAAACCTTTTTTCTCGATTAGCCGTCCAACTGTAATAATGTGTGGCGCTTCTGTCCCGGATTCCTGTTTGGGTGGCCATTTGGAGAGTTCAATGCCATTATAGGCAACATGGATTTGAGCGGTATGCTGAGGGAATTTGCGGCGCAATTCTGCCGCACTGAACTCACTGACCGTGGCGACCAAGCGGGCTTCCCTTACCAGATCTGCCAGTTTGACCGGCAAGTTCTGATCTTCACGGAAAATGTCGTTGGCATGGCCGGTAAAGCTGTAGCTGATGCCGTAAAACTTTTTCAACCAGTAGGCGGTACGGGCCGCGATGCCGGCAAAGTGAACATGCACATGCCGGACCCCGGCACGACGCAGGCGCGGGCCGAGCCAGGCTGCCGCATAGACCCGATGCTTGTCGACCTGTCCGGGCCAGTCCATCAGCAAGTGGCGCATTTTTCGCGGAATTTTTTTAGCCGCATGCCAATCTTTTACCAACTGGGTCAGGGTCTGGTCCTCAGGCAGGTAAGTAACCCTGTCGGCGAGCCCGCCCGGGTAGTCTTGCGGTGGCTCATCCTGTGGTCGCCGGATTGAAAAGATCGCCGGAGCCATCGCCTGCGCGACCATTTCTCCAGCCTCCCGATAACAGAAAGTCTGGGTAAATGTCGGAAAGCGTTCGAACAAGTAGGCAAACGCAGCACGTTTGTCGGTCGGGGATCTCATTACCTGTCGACCATTTCAAAAACTCCCTTGCCAATCAAGATCACCGTGTTTTTATCTCATTCTGGAAAATTTCTGCTAGACATGCCCATGTCTACTGCTATCAATCCGGGTTTCCCTTTTGTATCATGAATATCACAGGTAAGCGTAGTTGAAATAAGAATGGTTGAGATTGCCCCCATCCAAATAGCGGCATCAATGACCGCACAGACTATTAGTGATGACTTCTCATTCATCACCAACTCGACTGTTTTTGCGTTGATTGTAACCACAGCGATCATCCTGTTTGCCAGACGTGCGACCCGTGACATGCAGTTAGTGCCCGGCAAGCAACAAAACTTTTTCGAGGCCGTAATCGCGGGGCTCTATACCATGCTGGAAGGCATCGTCGGCAAGCACATGATCCCCAAAGTCTTTGGCCTGTTGGCTACGATCTTCATTTTTCTGGTCATCAATAACTGGTCCGGCCTGCTGCCCGGGGTGGGTACCATCGGCCTGACAGAAGGGGAACGTGGCCCGCTACTGAGCGCAACAACTATCGATACACCGCTACTGCGGCCGGCCGCTGCCGACATGAATACGACCCTAGCGATCGCCGCCTTTTTCATGATTATGTGGCTATGGTGGACACTCAGGGAAGTTGGAGCCGGTGGCTTTATTTTACACATTTTTGGCCCAAAAGGTGGCTTGCAAGGCCTGTTTGCAGTCATCCTGACGATCTTCATTTTCATTCCAGTAGGAGTAATCGAGATTGTTTCGATTGCATTTCGTCCGGTATCGCTGTCCTTGCGATTATTTGGCAACGTCTATGCTGGAGAAACCTTGCTGGTAACGATGGCGGGTCTGGGCGATGCCTTACCGCTCTGGCTATCCTTCCCAATGAGCGTGCTGTTGCCACTACCTTTCTATTTCCTGGAGATATTGATTGGTCTGCTACAGGCGCTGGTTTTTATGCTGCTGTGTGCGGTGTATATCTCGCTGTCGACTTCCCATGACGACGAGGAGGCCCATGACCACTAAAGATTTCCTGTCCGTGACCATGCGCAGATAAGCGTGGGCGGCTGGAGAAAGAAACAAAAACAGAAACTACAAAACAATGATGATAGAACTATTACCTGTAATTGCGGCAGCTGCTGAAGGCGCTGCTGCTGGTGGAATCAATGGCTCACTGACCCTGGCTCTGGCTGGTACCGGTGCAGCAATTGGCATTGGCATGATCGGCTCGAAAGCTGCGGAAGCGGTCGGACGCAACCCCGGTGCATTCGGTAAAGTGCTCACTTTGGGCATTATCGGCATGGCGCTGGCGGAAGCGATCGCGATTTACGCGCTGATCATGGCATTCCAGAACTACTAATTCGTGGCTGGTGGCCGTTCCTGCCGGAAATATGGCAGGAACGGCCGTCCCCGCTAACCGGCAATCCTTTAGTTACCTTATGGAAACAATCACTGAAATCCTGAATATGTTTGCCATCAACTGGCAGAAATTTCTCAGCCAGCTGATCATCTTTGTTATCGTGTACATTTTACTCAGCCGGTTTGCTTTTAAACCGATTGTTGACATGCTTGAGGAGCGTCGCCGCCGGATCGAGGAAGGCCAGGCCAATGCCGAGAAGATTAAACAGCAGTTGGCAGATGCCGAACAGCGCTACGAGGAGATCCTGACCAAGGCCAATGCTGAAGCCCAGCAGATGATCGACGAGGCGCGTGAGAGCAGCGCTCACCTGAGCGAGAAAAAACAGCAGGAAGCTATTAACCAGGCGGAACAAATTATTGCCAAGGCCAAGGAGAGCACCCTCGCCGAACGCGACAAAGTGATGGCTGATTTGAAACGTGAGATTGGCAGGCTGGTGGTCGATACGACATCCAAGGTAACCGGCAAGGTGTTGACTCCGGAGGACCAGAAGCGCCTGAACGAAGAAGCTGCCCGCCAGTCAGCTGCCTGATCGATAATGAAAATCTCCCGCGAAGCCAAAAAAACATCCCGCTCGCTGCTGCGCCTGTCGATGAAGGACGGCCTGGTCGATGAGCAGCGCGCTGCGGCCGTGGTCAAATCGCTGGTCGCAGACCAACCCCGCCACTCGATGCAAATTTTAAAGAATTACCAGCGCCTGTTGCGTCTCGAAATTAACAAGCAACAAGCCCTAGTTGAAAGTGCCGCCCAACTCTCAGATGCGGAGCAGAAGCAGGTCACCGAAGTATTGCGCACACGCCATGGCAAGCATCTTAACCCGGAGTTTGGAGTGCGTCCGGAATTGCTGGGCGGTTTGCGCATTCAGGTTGGCAGTAACGTCTGGGATGGCAGCGTTGCGAACCGTCTCAACCGGCTCAGTCAAAAACTTTAATCAACGACCCCAACTGTAACTAAAACAAGCTATGAGCAGCAGTATCCTACAACAAATTGAATCAGAAATAGCAGGCCTAAGAACAGCTACCACCAAAAGCAATGTCGGCACCGTCCGTGAAAACGGTGACGGTGTAGCGCGGGTGGAAGGATTGGGCGATGCGATGCTGAATGAGATGATCGAATTTCCCGACGGCTTAATCGGGTTGGCCCTGAATATCGAGGAAACCGAGGTCGGTTGCATTCTTTTGGGTGATGCCTTTCACGTCAAGGAGGGCGATGAGGTCAAAACGACTGGCAGGCTGCTTTCCGTACCGGTCGGCAAAGAATTGCTCGGTCGCGTCGTGGATCCGCTCGGCGAGGCACTTGATGGTAAGGGCAGCGTCAAAGCGGGCACCAGTTATCCGCTCGAAAAAATTGCTCCAGGTATCATCAAGCGCAAAAGCGTTAGCCAACCGGTTCAGACCGGCATCATGGCGATCGATGCTATGATTCCGATCGGGCGTGGCCAGCGCGAGTTGATCATCGGTGACCGCGCCACCGGTAAGACTACTATTGCCATCGATACCATTATCAACCAGGCCAACATTAATCGTGCGCATGAAGGCCAGGAGGGCTTTCGACCATTGTATTCCATCTATGTAGCAGTCGGTCAGAAAAACTCCAATGTAGCCCGCGCCATTAAAGTCCTGGAGGAGCACGATGCTTTGGATTATACGATCATAATTTCTGCTCCTGCCTCCGAGTCGGCAACTATGCAGCTGCTGGCGCCATTTGCTGGTGCGGCGATGGGGGAATGGTTCATGGATAATGGCATGGACGCCCTGATCGTTTACGATGATCTTTCGAAGCACGCGGCAGCTTACCGCCAGGTTTCGTTGCTGCTGAAACGACCTTCCGGACGTGAAGCTTACCCGGGAGATGTCTTTTATCTGCACAGCCGCCTGCTCGAACGCAGTGCCCGTCTGAACGAGGATAATGGCAATGGCTCACTGACCGCATTGCCGATCATCGAGACCCAGGCCGGCGACGTTTCTGCATACATCCCCACGAATGTGATTTCGATCACCGACGGCCAGATTTACCTCGAAACCGACCTTTTTTACCAGGGGATAAGGCCTGCTATCTCGGTTGGTCTGTCGGTGTCGCGAGTCGGATCGGCTGCCCAGATCAAGGCCATGAAACAAGTTGCCGGTAAGATTAAAGGTGACCTGGCCCAGTACCGTGAGCTGGCGGCATTTGCCCAGTTCGGCTCCGATCTCGATGCCAAGACACAGGCCCAACTTAACCGTGGTCAGCGTATTGTTGAGCTGTTCAAGCAGACCCAATATCAGCCAAAGCCGGTGCCGGTGATGGTGGCTACCCTGTGGGCGATGCAAAATGGTTATCTGGACGAAATTGCCGTCGAGAAGGTAGCCGACTACCAGAGCCGACTGGAAGAATTCCTGACTACCCGCAAGGAAGCATTACTCGAAACGATCACCACCAAGGGCAAGATCGATGATGAGTTGAAAGACCTGCTGACCAAGGAGATCGAAGAGTTCAACATGACCTTCAAGTAACAATTGCACCACGTAGCACACTGATCATTATTTGATATGCCAAGTACCCGCGACATCAAGCGCCGCATTAAGTCGGTCAAAAACACATCGCAAATTACCAAAGCGATGCAGATGGTTGCTGCCTCGAAGATGCGGCGGGCTCAGGACAGTGCGCTGAGCGGACGTCCGTACACCCGTAAAATTTTCGAGTTGATCATGCATGCCAAGCAGGCAGTGGATCCAAGCCTGCACCCGATGTTGCGTTCGCAAGACGAAGGCAAGCATCTAATCCTGATTATTAGTCCGGACAAAGGGCTGTGTGGCGCACTCAACACCAACCTGATGCGTGAAGCGGCCGCTAACACCGACGATCAGACCTGCTTCGTCGCTTCAGGTCGCAAGGCCGGCCAGTACCTGGCACGTACCAAGCGCGAAATGCTGGCAGATTTTCCGGTAAGCGATACCCCGAAATTTGCCGAAACGAAAAGTATTTCACAATTTTGTATCGAACAATTTACCGAGGGCAAGGTGAGCAAATTTAGTGTTCTTTACACCCGCTTTATTAACACGCTGGTACAGCATCCGAAGTTGCTCCAGATGCTCCCTATCATGTCGCTCGAACAGGTTCTCGGGCCGGACTTTTCCGGCCACGTCGATGAAGACGTGGAAGCAGCCGGCTACAAGTTTGAGCCCGATGCACACGCGGTACTCGATTCGCTGTTACCATTCGCGATTAATTCGACCGTCTACCAGCTATTTCTCAGTGCCCGCGCTTCGGAACACAGTGCACGCATGGTGGCGATGAAAAATGCCACCGAAAATGCCAAGGGTCTCATCAAAGACTTGACCCTCGAATACAATAAACTGCGCCAGGCTGGAATCACCAATGAACTGCTGGAAATTTCAACAGCACAAATGGCTCTCGAATAGAAAAACTAACGCCGAGTAAAAGGAAAATTAAAGATCACAGAATTCCGATAACTAACTTCTAATTAAATCATGAGCAAAGGAACTATAGTACAAGTAATTGGCCCGGTGGTAGATGTCGATTTTTCGGAATTCGGCAAGCTGCCCGCGATCTACGAAGCGGTTGAAACGCAAATTGAGTTGGCTGGACAGACCCAGCGCATCATCCTCGAAGTGCAGCAGCATCTTGGTGATAATTGGGTGCGCACGGTTGCGATGACCTCAACGGAAGGCTTAAAGCGTGGGGTACCGGCGGTGGCTACCGGAGCCCCTATTTCGGTGCCTGTAGGTGAAGAGGTACTAGGGCGTGTATTTAATGTGATCGGCGAGCCGGTGGATGAACGCGGCGAAGTCGGACACAAAAAGACGTACCCGATCCACCGTAAGTCACCTGCTTTAGTGGACCAGGATACCAGTAGCTCGATCCTTGAGACTGGGATCAAAGTGATCGACTTGATATGCCCGTTCTCCAAGGGCGGTAAGGTTGGTGCATTTGGTGGTGCTGGCGTTGGCAAGACGGTGGTGATCATGGAGCTGATCAATAATATAGCTAAAGGTCACGGTGGTTACTCGGTATTTGCCGGTGTTGGCGAGCGTACCCGTGAAGGCAATGATCTTTATGAAGAAATGAGTGACGCCGGTGTGATCGACCAGAAAAATTTGGCTAACTCTAAAGTGGCTCTGGTCTACGGCCAGATGAATGAGCCTCCCGGTGCACGCTTGCGGGTGGCGCTCTCCGCACTCTCGATGGCCGAATATTTCCGCGATGAGAAAAACCAGGACGTGCTCTTGTTTGTTGATAACATTTTCCGCTTTTCGCAGGCCGGCTCGGAAGTCTCGGCACTGTTGGGGCGGACGCCGTCTGCAGTTGGTTACCAGCCAACTCTGGCAGCCGAAATGGGCGATCTGCAGGAACGCATTACCTCGACCAAGAAAGGATCGATCACCTCGTTCCAGGCAGTCTATGTGCCAGCTGATGACTTGACCGACCCGGCACCGGCAAACACTTTCGCCCACCTCGACTCTACGATCGTGCTGGAGCGCTCGATTGCCGAGCAGGGAATTTATCCCGCTGTTGACCCTCTAGCTTCGACTTCGAAAGCATTGGCGCCGGAATACGTTGGCGAAGAGCACTACGCGGTCGCGCGCGGTGTGCAGCAGGTGTTGCAGCGGTATAAAGATCTGCAGGATATCATTGCTATCCTCGGTATGGACGAACTCAGCCCTGAAGATAAACTGACGGTTTCACGTGCCCGTAAAATTCAACGTTTTCTGAGCCAGCCATTTCATGTTGCCGAGGTCTTTACCGGAGTCTCCGGGCAATATGTTTCGATCGAGCAAACGGTTAGTGGATTCAAGGAAATCCTCGATGGTCAACACGACAGTGTGCCGGAGCAGAACTTCTACATGAAGGGCTCGATCGATCAAATCAACGATTAGTCCAACCGGATATTTCCAGTTCCCATGGCAAAACTAAAACTCGACGTCGTAACCCCGGACTCACTGGCTTATTCAGATGAAGTCGACATGGTGATATTGCCAGGTATCGATGGTGAACTGGGAATCTACCCG
>CAZHRP010000002.1:20316-22242 GCA_964535055.1 uncultured Chthoniobacteraceae bacterium | reverse complement strand
CCCGCAGCACGTACCACTATTGACACAATTGCGGATCGGGGAGTTGGTGGCGGTCAAGGATGGCCGCGAGTACCCGATGGCCATCGGAGAAGGGTTCGTCGAAATAACCTTCGATTCCGTCCACGTTATCACCGACATGGCAGTCGACGAAGAGCATGTGGATGAAGATCAAGTGCAGGAAGCGATCAAGCGTGCGGAAAAAGCGCTGGCCGAAGGCGGCTACAGCGATGAAGAAATTGCCGTGGTTGAGGCTTCCCTGCAAAAATCTCTTGCGCAATTGAACATAAAGCGCCGTCATAAAGTCTAAGTCACATGATTAACCAATTTTGGGGCCATGATTCTGAAATTGACTAACACTTATCCACTCGTAATTCGGTTTTAACATTCATGATTGAAGTTAAGCGAATCAGTAAAAAATTTGGCAACCGGACTGCTGTTGACAATGTTTCCTTCAGCGTCGCACAGGGTGAAGTCCTTGGCTTCCTGGGACCCAATGGGGCCGGGAAATCGACCACCATGCGGATGGTCACCGGTTTTCTCGTTCCTGACCGTGGCAGTATCAGGGTGGGGGATGCGGATATTTCCGAGCACCCGGTTGTGGCCAAAAGCAGCATTGGTTATTTGCCGGAAAATGCACCAACTTACCCGGAAATGACAGTCAGTGGGTTTTTGCAGTTTGCTGCTGAAGTGAGGGGCAAAAATGGGGTGGAGCGCGACAAGGCAGTCGACCGGGTCATCGAGATGTGTTTTTTGCAGCCGGTTCGGCATCAACCGATTGATACTTTATCTAAAGGTTACCGTCACCGCACTTGCTTTGCGCAGTCGATTATCCATGATCCGCCAGTACTGGTGATGGATGAACCCACCGACGGGCTTGATCCCAACCAGAAGCATGAAGTGCGCACCCTGATCCGCTCGATGGGAGAAAACAAATCGATTCTGTTCTCAACTCATATTCTCGAGGAAGTTGAAGCGGTTTGTTCACGGGTGTTAGTAATCGATCGGGGCAGCATCGTAGCTGACGGAACGCCTGCCGACTTGAAGAATAAATCGCCACTCGCAAATCATGTGCAGGCTACCATCCGACTGCCAGTGACCGGTGAGCCCGTCGAGGAAATTCGCAAGCTGGAAATGGTCGCAGCAGTAGACACGCTGGCGCGCCATAACATGCTGATGCAATTGAGGGTAAAGCCTGATCGACTCGATGTACGTCGTGCCGGTGAGGTTGCGGAACAGATTGTCACACTGTGTGCCGCCAAGTCCTGGAATTTGAGAGAGGTGCAGATTGAAGAAGGTCGCTTGCACGATGTCTTCCGCAACCTGACTACCAGTGACGCGGAAGGGGCAAGCGTGGCGACCGAAGCTGGTAAGGATCAGCAGGAGGAGGTGTCATGAGTGCGGCAATTGCTATTCGCAGTATTTTTAAGCGTGAACTGGCAGGTACGTTTACTTCTCCGGTAGCTTACGTATTCATTGTCATTTTTCTGCTGCTGGCTGGATTTTTTACATTTTCGATGGGCGGCTTCTTTGAGCGTGGTGAAGCATCTCTATCGCAGCCATTCTTCTCCTGGCACCCCTGGCTTTATTTGTTTCTGGTGCCGGCACTTGGGATGCGCCTGTGGGCCGACGAGAACCGCTTAGGAACCGTTGAATTGCTGCTGACTTTGCCGATTCAAGCCTGGCATGCAATTGTCGGCAAGTTTCTGGCGGCCTGGCTGGTTTTGGGAGTTTCACTATTGCTGACAATGCCGTTGGTTTTGACTGTCAATTATCTGGGATCGCCTGATAATGGCGCAATTTTCAGCGGCTACCTTGGCAGCTTTCTATTGGCCGGCTCGTACCTGGCAGTCACGTCTGTCACTTCGGCTGCCTCGCGAAACCAGGTAGTTAGTTTTATTTTGTCGGTGGTAGCCTGTTTATTTCTGG
>CAZHRP010000002.1:0-20306 GCA_964535055.1 uncultured Chthoniobacteraceae bacterium | reverse complement strand
CCGCCGGTCACCGATGCGATCATCGAAGTGCTGCCAAATGCGGTGTGGCTGGTCGACGCAGTAGCAGCGCTCAGTGTGATGCCGTATTTTGATTTATTTCAGCGCGGGCTGTTGTCATTCGGCGGGCTGGTGTATTTTATCAGCTTAATTGCAGTCTGCCTGTTTCTTACCAGTGTAGTGTTGCGTTCGCATAGGAGGTAATCCAATGGAAACCGGAAAATCACGCTCATTTTTATTTTCATTAGGTGGAGTAATCGTCGTCCTGGTAATTGCCGTGGCTGTCAATTTGATCGCCGGCCGTCTTAACTGGCGGGTTGATGCTACTGAAGACAAGGTTTTTACACTGTCTGAAGGTACCAAGCGCATACTCGAGGGCTTGGAGTCTCAGGTAACAGTGCGCTACTACGTCAGCCGTGATAATAACTCGATGCCGGTTATCTTGCGCGCCTATGGCGAACGTGTCGAAGACCTGCTGGAGGAGTATGAAAAGCTATCCAATGGTAAAGTCGATGTGCAGGTTCTGGCTACTCGACCGGATTCGGATGAAGCCGACTCGGCGGCGCTGGACGGTGTGGCTGCTCAGCAAATTGACCTCACGGATACCATTTACTTCGGGCTGTCATTTACCTGTGTCGATCAAAAAACCGCGATCCCGTTTCTCAGCCCGGATCGTGAGAGCTTGCTCGAGTATGATTTGACCAGGGCAATCTCCGAAGTCTCAACATTTGAACGCAAAAAGATCGGCGTGATGAGCAGCATCGAAATTCTTGGTTCGGCAGCACCCATGATGATGAATCCTGCGATGGCACCACCGCAGCAGGAACCGTGGGTTGTAATGCAGGAATTGCAGAATCTCTTCGAGGTGGTTGAACTTGAGTTTAATGGTGAACCGGTTCCTGATGACATCGACGTACTGGTGATTGTACATCCATCAAATTTAGCTCCGGCTAGCGAATTTCAGCTCGATCAATTTTTGTTACGTGGCGGTGATATGATTGTCTTTCTCGACCCGCGTGCACTGGCGGCCCAAGGGCAGGCTCCGCGCAATCCAATGATGCCACCCACAGGAGGCCAGTCATCGACGCTACCTAACTTGCTGCCTGCATGGGGGTATGAATTTTCCTCTGATATTGTGGCTGATCCGGTTTTTCGCACGATTATGTCACGCCCTAATCAACCGCCATCACCACTGGCAGGGGTGCTTTCTATTACTTCTGATGGTCTCAACCCTGACGACCTTGTCACCAGTCAGATGGATTCGTTACTCATGGTTTTTGCCGGGAGTTTCAGTGGTGAACCCGTTGAGGGTATCGAAGCAATCAGCTTGATTTTCTCGACCGATCAAGCGGCATTGGTCGATCAAATGCAGGCGGAAAGCGAGTTGCCATCAGTTCCTGCTGCGGGCGAACCGCTGCCGTTGGCGATCAGGTTAAGTGGTACCTTCCAGACTGCATTTCCTGGTGGTGCACCGGAGCCTGATGAACAACCTGTACAACCGCCGGATGAAGACACTCCCGCAGAGACTGCTGAGCAGGAGCAGGCAGATTCTCTCAAGCAAAGCGTCAGCCCCGGGACTGTGATTATGGTGGGTGATGTTGACATGCTGTTCGATAATTTTGCGGTAAATATTCAAAACATACTTGGTCAGCGTTTGATTATGCCGATCAATGCCAACCTGGATATGCTGCTTAACAGCGTCGAGTTACTGGCTGGCGACAGTAATTTAATTTCCATTCGCTCGCGTGGTTCGGTGCGCAGACCATTTACCGTAGTGAGTGAAATGGAAGCTGAGGCCGAAGCTAAATTCCGCGATCAGATTGCAGAACTGGAAAACCAATTGCAGGAAACCCAACAACGATTAAGTGAACTGCAACAGCTTCGTCCGAACGAAGGCCAACTATTGTTGACTCCGGAACAGGAACAGGAAATTCGTAATTTTGAAGAACGCCGGGTGGAAGTCCGTAACAAACTCAAAGATGTACGCCGGGAACTTCGTGAAGATGTCGAAAAGATGCAGGCACAAATCAAATGGGTTAACATTCTGGGAATGCCGGTGGTAGTTATAGCAATAGGAATCGTCGTCGCCGTAATCCGCAATAAACGCCAGTCAGAAGCATGAAAGGTTCAACATTAGTCATATTGTTTCTGGTAGCTGTGGCTGCCGTTGTGGCAGTTCTGCTGCTGCGTGACAGTGGCAGCAACGCCAACGATTCAGTACAGCAAAGTATTGAGCAGGAACTTGAAATCGCCGCAGCCAGTAAAGTCGAAATTATTGCTGCGGATAGCAAGGTTACTATTAATCAGCAGGATGGTGGTTGGCAGGTTGGGGAGCGTGGAGGATTTCTGGCAGACACTTCAAAGCTAGCTACCTTATTGAAGGAGCTTGCTGATTTGAGCGCTACGCAAACCATTGAAGTTGCGGAGGAACAACTCGCAAGGCTGGAACTCAATGATCCTGTTGCCGGCGTGGCAGGCAGTGGCACCAAAATTTTGATCAGTGATTCAGAGGGACAAAAACTCAGTGAATGGATTGCCGGTAGCCAGTACTTTCCTGATTCGCCAACACCCGGCGCACGTTCGGGACGTTACTACAGGCAACCGGGAAAACCGGTAATTCTGAGCATGGCTATGCTGCGCGATCTGTCCGCCCAACCTGCTGACTGGCTTCTCAAAGATATACTTTTACCTGACTTACAGGTATCTGCAATCGAGGTTGATTTTGCTGATGAGCAGCAGCAGGGATGGAGCATATCCACGCTGGATCCTCTACCCCATGGTGACAAGGATACAGCTACTGAAGAAGGTCAGGAAGCAACGACGAAAGAACCGTCTCAACCTGAGTTCCAGTTTGATGGACTAGCCGAAGACGAGTCGATTGGCGATACAGCTATTTCTGAACTGATTCGCCGATTGGAGGGTCTGCGATTCGAGGATGTACGCATTGATGATGCCGAATTTAAGGCTGCCGTTACTGCTGAAATTGTGTCATCGGACGGAGCAGTCTTGCGGTTACAATTTGCGCCAGAAAAAGATGGCATGACGCCACTCAAAATTATTTCACCAGTAACAGCTGATGAAGCAGATCCGACCGATGAGGAACTTGAAGGTCAGCGCGATAACGTTACCTATCTTGTGAATACCTGGGCACTAGGACAATTAACCCAGCCACGTTCCGAATGGGTTGAAAAAGCATCAGAGGAAGAGCAACAGGATAGCGAGCAACAACAGTAGTAGTAGCTGGCAAGTTATCAGGCTTCCAATTCGATCGCGCAACAAAGCTCGCGCCAACCCGGAAATCTCCAGAAGTTCGGAAAGTCGCGGCACTGGTCCGGTTTAACCGCGTTGATGGTGCATTCCTTGCCAGAAAGAAATATGCAGTGACCGTCAGCTTCATTGTCTATCAGCGCCAAACTGGAGCGTTGTGGGCTGAGTCGGGTATATTTTTGGATAAATTCATATTCACTAAGGTCTAGAAACTGGCTGATTCGGGCAATCTCCATTGGATTCAGGCGTACAAATCCCGGCCAGTGGCAGCAGTTGGTGCAACGTTGGCAAACTAACTGGCCGATTGGTTCTTCCGTATTCTGCATGCGGATCAAGTATGACTTGGCATTGACATGGATTGCGACATAAATAGACAGGAATGCGATTACTAGTTACAGGCGGATGCGGATTCATCGGATCTAATTTTATCAGGCATGTGCTCGGCCACTACCGGCATGCTTTGATCAGTAATATCGACGCGCTGACCTACGCCGGTAACCCTGCCAATCTTTCAGATTTAGCGGCAGAGCATGGCGAGCGTTATGAGTTTCATCATGCGGATATCGCGAATACTGCCCAAATGGAGCAAATTTTTGCACTGCATCAATATTTTGCTGTAATCAACTTTGCTGCTGAGTCACATGTCGATCGCTCAATCAACTCACCCGAAAATTTCATTCACACCAACGTGGTAGGTACCAATGTTTTGTTGGAATGTGCACGCCAACACGGGGTCAAACGTTTTGTGCAAATTTCTACCGATGAAGTTTACGGCTCGTTAGGCAGCCATGGAAGATTCAATGAAGAGTCACCTATTCAACCCAGTAGCCCATATTCCGCGAGTAAGGCCGGTGCCGATTTATTGGCTCTCGCCTACCATAAAACTTATGGTATGGAGGTAATTGTCACACGCTGCTCGAATAATTATGGACCTTACCAGTACCCGGAAAAACTGATCCCGTTGATGATCATTAAAGCTCTGCATGACGAGCCATTGCCGGTGTATGGTGACGGTATGAATGTCCGGGACTGGATTCATGTTGATGATCATAACTCCGCTGTCATGAATGCATTGCTGGAGGGCCAGCCGGGTGAGGTCTATAATCTGGGCGCTGATTCCGAGGAGAAAAACATCGATGTGGTTAAGCGTATCCTGGCACACTTGGATAAACCGGAGAGCCTGATCAGTTTTGTCGATGATCGTCTCGGACACGATCGCCGATATGCGATTGATTCGCGTAAAGCTCGCGAAGAGCTGGGCTGGCAACCGATCCACAAATTTTCTAAAGGATTAGACGATACCATTGACTGGTATGTGCATAATCGTGAGTGGTGGCAGCAAATATTAAATAAATCCGGTTGATGAAAATTTTAATCATTGGTAGCGGTGGGCGACTTGGTGCGGCTTTATTCCGCGAATACAGCGAGCGTCACGAATGTGTCGGTTTAGCTCGTGGAGATATTGACTTATCTTCATTGGAATCCATAGACACTGTGCTGCGTTCGCAGCAATTTGAATTGGCGATTAACTGCGCGGCATTAACCAACGTGGATTATTGTGAACGTAATCGAGATGAGGCGATGCTGGTGAACGGCAATGCTCCGGGGCGCATGGCGGAGATTTGTAAGGCTAAAGGTGCCCGCCTGGTTCAGGTGAGTACCGATTATGTTTTGGACGGCAAGCAAGAAGGTGCCATTTATGAGTCTGTTAAACCCACTCCGATCAGTATTTATGGAGAGAGTAAATTACTTGGCGAGCAACTGGTACTGAAAGTAGATCAGTCATTCATGGTGGTGCGTGTCAGCTGGGTCTTTGGTCCTGACCGTCCCAGCTTCATTGATATGATATTAAATCGTGCGCGTGATAATGAACACGTCGAAGCGATAGCAGATAAGTTTTCCTCACCTACGTATACCCATGACTTCGCAGAGTATCTTGAGCCATTGCTGGAGCGCAATGATACCGGTGGATTGCTACACCTGTGTAACTCAGGTGGAACCTCATGGAGAGAATATGGCGAACACGCGCTGCCTGTGGCTGCTGCCTGCGGAGTACCTCTAAAAACTACTACTGTTCACCCGATTCAACTCGCGGAAATGAAAAATTTTGTGGCAGCAAGGCCGATTCATACAATTCTTTCAACTGCTCGCTACACCGAGTTGACCGGAGCTACCCCTCGCCCCTGGCAGCAGGCTGTTGACGCCTACATCAATGATTATGCTGCCCCTAAAATTCTGGCGGAGCTCAGCGACGATTGAGTAGCAGTAACTCGCATCCAGAACCAGAGTTGAATTGGGTCAAAGCGGACCTGCATGTACATACCTCAGAGGATCCATGCGATATTCTCGATTACGATTCTGAGCAATTACTCCGGCGGGCCGCTGCACTCGGATTCGGCATATTGGCGATTACTCTACATCGTAAAGTGCTGTGGAATAATCGGCTAGCAGCTTTGGCTGATGAGCTTGGAATCCACTTGATACCTGCCGTGGAACTGCGAATCGAGGGCTGTGATACAGTCGTCTGGAATATTTCGGCCAGTGAGGCAGCATCAATTCGGACTTTTGGTGACTTGCGGCGATTAAAACTTGGCCGTGGTAGCAGCATAATGATCATGGCACCGCACCCGTTTTATGTCCTGGGTGGATCACTGGGAAAACGTTTATACCGGGAAATCGATTGCTTTGATGCCGTAGAGTTCTGCCATTTCCGGACACGCCACTTTGATTTGAACACCAGAGCTCAGGAACTTGCTGAAAGCCGTGGCTTGCCGCTGATAGCAACTTCAGATGCGCATCGTTTGACTACTTTTGGAAACTATTACACGGAAATTGGATTATGTGATGAGTTTGTCACTGCAGATGTATTTTCCGCTCTTAAAGCAGGTCGTTTACGCAATTTCAGCCCACCCATGTCCGGTCGGGAAATGCTGCGGGCCATGATGTTTATCTTTGTCACGCATGAACTCCGTAAACTGCGCCGCAGACTAAGCCCGCCTCGCCGGCTTGTAGTGTGATAGCGAATTAAGACTGAAATCCGTTGCAAATTTCACCATCTGGCATCACCGTGGCAAATTCAACCCGACGAGATATAAAACGATAATAACCCAGATAAAATACTATGAACGATATATCCATAACGATGAAAACTTCCAAAGGTGACATTGGCTTGACCATCTTTGCTTCCAAGGTACCTATGACTGCAGCAAATTTTTTGAACCTTGCAAAAGGTGGCTTCTATGACGGGATAAAATTTCACCGGGTGATTGCCGACTTTATGGTGCAGGGTGGTGACCCGACTGGTTCCGGCAGCGGTGGCCCTGGATATAAATTTGCTGATGAGATCGATCCTACTTTAAAACATGACGGGCCGGGGAAATTATCAATGGCCAACGCTGGCCCCAATACCAAGGGCAGTCAGTTCTTTATCACGCATGTGGCTACTCCCTGGTTAGATGGTAAACACGCCATTTTTGGTGAGGTTTCTGGTGACGGCCAGCAGGTCGTTGATGCAATCGCCCAGGGTGATGAAATAGTCGGGATTGAAATCCATGACTCTACAGATGAATTGTTTGCCGATCAGGCCAGCCAAATTGATAGCTGGAATGCGGCACGCGGCAAATAGTCTGGATAAGCCTGGCAAGCTGACTACTGCATCACTACCTGTTTGATCAAAGTCGGTCCGGAGTAAATAAAGCCGGTGTAGAGCTGGATGAGGCTGGCACCGGCAGCCATCTTCTCTGCTGCGGTAGAAGTGTCCATTACCCCACCGGATGCAATGACCGGCAATGAAGTTCTGGCGCAAATTCTCTCGATAACCGCGGTTGACCGAGTCGCCAGTGGCAGGCCACTGAGTCCACCTTGTTGATCAGCTTTTGTAGCCTCGATTGAAGAGTGGTCCAGCGTCGTATTCGTGGCAATAAGTCCGGCTATGCCGGATTGTTCACCTAGTTCAATGATGGCGTCGATGCCATCGTCATCGAGGTCGGGGGCAATTTTTACGAGGATAGGCAAAGCTGTAGAATTTGCATCCTGTAGTGCCATCAGCAATGGACGCAGTGACTCTGCTGATTGTAAGGAGCGCAGTCCCGGCGTATTTGGTGAGCTGACATTAATGACAAAATAATCGGCAAAATCACGCAGCTTGAGAAAGGAGTATAGATAGTCAGCAGGGGCATCCGCGAGTTCAGTTACTTTGGATTTGCCGATATTAATTCCTATCGGGATCGTCGGCCAGCGCCCGCAATCCCGATAGTTCTGTAACCTGGTAGCGATTACGTCGGCACCGTCGTTGTTAAACCCCATCCGGTTGATCAGGGCGTTCTGCTCGGGATAACGAAAACAACGCGGGCGTGGATTGCCGGGTTGGGCTTTGGCCGTTATAGTGCCAATTTCTACAAACCCAAAACCCAGCATTTCCCAGGCGCCAAGCGCTTCAGCATTCTTGTCAAAACCCGCTGCCAGACCAACGGTATTTGGAAATTCGATACCAAAAACCTGCTTAGGTTGTGCCACGAAATATGCTCGTCTGGTCAAACTTCGCAGTAGTGGGGTAGCAGCCAGCAACCGCAACCAGGACATAGCAAACCCGTGAGCCTGCTCCGGCTCCAGCAGAAACATCAACGGCCTGAGTACTTTGCTGTAAATTAACCCCATTGTTATTTGCCGATACAAAAGCGGGAAAATATTTCCCCAAGTAAATCCTCGTTGTCAACTGCGCCAACAATCTCGCCGAGCGCAGCCAACCCCTCACGCAGATCGATAGCGACCAGCTCTGCCTCCTGCTGATTAATAATTCCGGTCAGTACTTTTCGGCAGTGTTCACTGGCTAGCTGCAGGCAACTTCGGTGGCGGGCATTAATGGCTACCGCTGAAGCTGAACCATGAGCAGTATGTCCCGCCATTTCTGCCAGTAAAGCCTGCTCAAGTTGCTCTAGCCCATTGCCATTCAGACAGGAAACCTGCACCGCGTCATGACCATGCCAATCGGGATGCATGCCGAGATCGCATTTGTTTAAAATACGTAGCAATTGGGCATCGCTATCTGGCAAGCGTTGTGATACAGGCTTGGGCTGCGACGCGTCAATTACATGTAGGATCAGATCGGCAGTCGCCAGGCGCGCTCGCGTGAATTGCATGCCTGCCAGCTCAATTTCATCAACTGAGTCACGCATGCCGGCTGTATCAACCAGGCGCACCGGGTAGCCACCGATGTTGATAATTTCTTCGATCGTATCGCGGGTTGTTCCCGGTTGCTCGCTGACTATTGCGCGTTGATAGCCTAGCAATCGGTTTAACAGGCTGGACTTACCTGCATTTGGTTCTCCAAAAATCACAAGCCGTGCACCCTCGCGCAGGATTCGACCGCGCTGCGCCGTATCGAGTAAATTCGCAAGCTTCCCAAGTACGGATTCTACCCGAGTGGTCAACAGATTGGCTGTTTGTGCCGTGATGTCTTCGTCCGGAAAGTCGATATCTGCTTCAATTTCTGCCAGGATTGCAAGTAACTCATTACGCAGTTCAAGGATTTTACTGCCTAGCGCTCCCTGTAATTGTTCGCTGGCTGCATGCGCTGCCAGTTCAGTCTGCGCTGCAATCAAGTCCATCACAGCTTCCGCCTGAGTCATGTCCAGTTTACCATTAAGGAACGCACGTTCGGTAAACTCCCCCGGCCTGGCCTGTCGAGCTCCTGCAGCCAATATGGTATCCAGTACCAGGCGCGTAATTACCATGCCCCCATGGCAGGATATTTCCGCCATGTCTTCACCAGTATAGCTGGCAGGCCCAGAGAAAAATGCAGCCAGTACTTCATCGACGGTGAGGCCATCTTTACTAATTACATTTCCATAGACCAACTTCCTGGGCGTAGCCGACGGACTTGAGTGGCCGCTAAAAATTCGTTCGAGAATATCTGCAGTATCGTTTCCGCTAATTCGCAGGGTCGCAATGGCACCCTCACCCGGAGGGGTGGCAATGGCGGCAATCGTCTCTGAATTAGTGGGCTGCATTTGCCAGCACCTTATCAAACTCATCCAGAAAACGCTGGTTTTGTTCCTGTGTGCCAACCGAAACGCGGATCCACTCCGGCAGTTTGTACCCGCGCATGGCACGTACGATGACACCACGTTGCATGAGTGCCTTAAAGACGGCGTCACCATCGCCAACCCGCACCAGGACAAAGTTGGCAAAGCTGGGTACGTACTCAAGTCGACGCTCCGCAAATGCATTCTCCAAGAACCCGCGACCTTGCTCGGTTACCTCCCGTGTCTTGCGCTGATGGTCGGCATCTTGCAGGCCGGCTAGAGCTCCAGTCTGTGCTATCGCATTGGCATTGAATGGCTGGCGGCATTTTTGCAGGACTTCCATGACCTGCTTACTGCCTAACCCATAGCCGATCCGTAGCCCTGCCAGCCCTTGGATTTTGGAGAACGTTCGCAATATAACAACATTCGGACGCTCTAAGAGATAGCGAATGGTATCGGGCGGGTTGTCCAGAAATTCATAATAGGCTTCATCGAAAACCACGATTACATGCTCCGGCACCCGTTTCATGAACCTTTCAATTTCTTTATCACCGACCATGGTGCCGGTCGGGTTATTCGGGTTAGCAATAAACACCTGACGAGTCTGCTCAGTAATCGCATCGGCCATCGCATCCAGATCATGCACAAACCCCGGGTCAGGCACCTCAATAGTTTTGGCGCCGAATAATGTAGCCATCAATTTGTAAACTACGAAGGCATGGTCGGCTACTACCACTTCATCGCCAGGCTTCAAAAAACCATGCCCAATAAACTCAATGATTTCATTCGAACCATTGCCAAGAATGACATTTTCGCGCTGCAGGTCATTATGTTCAGCGATGGCGTTACGCAGGTGGTAGCCGCCTCCATCCGGATAGAAGTGTGCCTTCTCTACGGCATCCCGCATGGCAGCTATTGCCAGTGGCGATGGTCCTAATGGATTTTCGTTAGAGGCCAGCTTGACAATTTTGTCCGGATTCAGATTTAGCTCGCGGGCCACGTCTTCCACCGGCTTGCCCGGTTCATAGGCGACCAGGTCCTGTAATTGCGGATTTGCTAATTTCCAAAGCGACATAGACAATAGCTTAACTCGATTTTTAACTTTCTGACTACTACGATTCCAGTTTAATGAACGACTCTGAGATCAGCAAAATTATTGAGTTGGTTAACCGCACTAGTATCCGGCTGGATACTCAATCGTTACACCAGTTTTGCGAAGAAACACTAGTCGTGGTGCTACAGCAGCCACCTGGAGGTAGCGATGCAGTGCTGAACCAGTTAAACGTGTTGGGAGTCACTTTCGTCAATGACTCTGAGATGGCTCAGTTGCATGACAAGTTTTCAGGTATTCCCGGCGCAACCGATGTCCTCACTTTCCAGCATGGCGAAATCGTCAGCAGCGTGGATACAGCTGCAGCCAACGCTGTCGAATACGGCATTCCATTCGACCAGGAAATACGACGCTATATCGTCCATGGCTTGCTCCACCTGCATGGCTATGACGATCAGTCGGAACATTCCCAATTACAAATGCAGCAAGTACAGGAAAAAATTATTGAGCAACTCAACAATCAACAAGCCTAAGCAGAATTCTGGAGCTTTTGTGCACGAATAATTACAATTTTACCCCTTTATTGCCACCTCTCCAGGCTTTATGAATTTTTTAGTCCCCAGGTTTCCGGCATAACACTTGGCGCAAGAAATTTCTAAATTTATGAAAATTCTGTACGATTTTTTCACAGATTGGATCTAATCTGGCAAAGAGCCTTGAAGCGTAACGCGGTTTCATTTTTATGAGGTAGCGTTCTTGTTCGAGCTCCCTGGCCAGCAACGGGTTAGGTGCTGGATGTTTAGGATGGCTCATCGGAAACCGCATTGGCTGAGTTGGCCTTTCCGCCATCATCCATTGGGGATCATAGGTATGCGTGGCTCGGGTATCACAGCCGATATTCTGGACTTGATTAATTGATGAAACAATACAGCTGCCACCCTGGCAAATAACTGTATAGAGCCAACGAAAGCCCCACGAGTTGACTTGCTGATCGTCTGCCTGTTTGAAATGAAACTGCCAATAGTGAGAAACTTCCGCAGAACCGAAATAAGCGTCAAACCAGCCACGATTTACTTTATCTGCAAAACCGGTCATATCATCGTCATACATTTTCCATGCTCGCCGCCAGGTGGCCCAACCCCAAATCAAAGCATACTTAGAAAAACCATATGCTGAGCTCTTGTAAATACTTGGATCACCATAAGATTCACCGCTAATGCACATGACTCGTGTATCCTCACGATAACGTTCCAATAGTTCAGCACAAAAGCGGAAAAAACTAAGTTCAGGCAGGCAGTCATCTTCCAGAATGATACCTTCCTCGACTTGCTCAAAAAACCAGCTGATAGCACTACTGACTGCTTTACGGCAGCCGAGGTTATGGTCGCGATAGAGCGTCTTTATTTCACAGTCCCAATCGACATCCTCAGCTATTCTTCGAGCCTGCTCACACAGTTCTACCTCTCCGTCACGGTCGGCGCGAGGTCCATCTGCCGCTATAAAAAGTCGAGTCGGTTGAACTTTTCGAATTTGCTCGAATACCTGTGTGGTAGTATCCGGCCGGTTAAAAATAAGAAACAGTACAGGGGGAATAGATTTAGTTGTTGCTACCATGACTGCTCATTCTATCACTTGTCATCTTTTAATAAGTCTAGTTCCAATAACTGATTTTGAAACTGTGATTCATAAATACGCAAAATACTGAAATGACACATTACTGTGGATACCAAGTCTATAAAACTGTTGATTACCCTTCATTAAGCCAGCCTGATCCGCTATTTATTACCCATTTCCTTATAATCTCGTCTCCTGGTTTGCACCTGGAAACTCACTCAGCAAATTGTTCTGTTTTTCGGATGGGCACGTCAAAATCACTTAAATAAATACAGGAGCGATGCAGCTTGGACCAAAAAGCATAACCTTTAGATTCTAGATAATTGTGTAATTCACTTTTTAAAATCTCTTTTATTGGTTGCGCTTCATTTTCACAAATCACAGCTTTCACCGGGAATTCTTCGAAATCAAAAGTCTGAATGACCTCCAAATCCATACCCTCAACGTCAACACTCAGAATATCGACATAGCCAGCCTTTTGGATCAACTTTGAGTCTTTGATTATTGCATTAAGGGTCCGGCAATTTACTTGTATTTCATCAAGCGACTGCCAGCGTCCTGATGCTTTAATTTTGTTAGATACTTGAGTTGAGAATGTATTAAGGCGACTTTCTTTAAACCGAAAGAATGTGAGTGATTTTTGTTCTTTTGAGACTCCTACATTTGCAATCTCATCTTCAGGGCGTAACTCCTTCAGAGAATCAATAAGATCCGGGTTGGGCTCTACGAGAACACCACGCCAACCTCTTCGATATAACCATGCAGTATTTGATGATCTTACCGGATGGTTCGCTCCCACGTCCACATAGATGCCGCTATTGGGGGTCTTTCCTTCCCAAATCCTGTCTAACAAAATATCCTCAGCCTCTTGGGCATAGGTTATAGCACCAAATTGCTTGAGCCAGTCATAACCCCAACGCTTCAATAAGTAATCTCGCAACTGTTGTAAAGGACGCATAATCGTTGCCAACGTTAAATACTTAAGCAGTTACTATTCCGATAAAAAATAGAGGTACACCATTTATATGAATTTATCGGTCCAATTCCCCAGAAGTCTAATCGCTTAAAATCACGACTTTGTAAAAATTCATAACCTTCATTATATTTTGATCTGTCACTATTGTCCCAGATTATAATTCCACTTTCATTTAGTGAGTGAATAGAATTCTTCGCGCAATTTATTCGATCGCGACCGTCAATGATAATAATGTCAAAGCTTAAGTTTATAGTCGTGCATTTCTTGCAATAGGCACCATCTTCTACTAGCTTAACATGATAGTATGAAACATTAGAAGGCATAGTGGGTTTCATTTTATTAAACCATTCAAGTTCGTGTTCACAACTATATAGTGATCTCACTTTATCAGCCCACCATAATGATGAATTTCCACTACCATATTCAAACACATTAAAATCGGAATAATTCTGATTGCTTAGATACTCGATTGCCGGATAAGTATACCAGGGAAGGGGTTGGTTGTCTTTTGTCACAGGCATACCTAATTGCCTGCTTAATGTCCATCCGTATTCGACTAGACAATCCTTCAATTGGCAAACTTCTGAGACACTACTTCCTGATGGAGTCTTTTTATCAATCAGCATTACATCAGGCAGAAGTCTGCGTGAAACTTTCAGAGCGAGGTTTTGAATCATTTTTTTGAATTTAACTTTATTCATTAGAAATCATAATCCATTTTGACTTAGTAAGTATTATTCCTTGCTGTGCGGAGGGCAGTTTCCCGGAGCCAAAAACGTTTGATTCATTTATCGTTAACCTGAGTGCATTTTCTATGGCTTCGATTTGCTCGTGATCGGTTGCTAAAGCTACTTTTAACGAATACTGACCTGCTGCTAATTTTAATGGTTCAGTTTCGCAAATAATAGATTCCCCCTCAGATGCTGTAACTTGATTGTTAGAAAAACTTGTCGATAAGGTTGTAATTCTTGTGCCACTGGAATCGTTTATACCGACACCAATGATTTCACGCTTGAGGTCAATCTTTTTAGCGAGTCTAAGCTTTAAGCGCAGGACATCACCGCAGGTAATTGAATTTATCTGTTGGTGGTTAGCATCGACTACAGCAGCTCCCCTAAATATACCGTTTCCAGAAAAGTTACTCCCATCAGGCATCGTTGTTTGCATGTATGAGTTAATAACCGTTTGGGATTCTCCAAAGTTGATAATTTCTCCCCTTTCCAGAACAATAGTGTGTGGGCAAAGTTGACTTACAGCTGCCATATTATGACTGACAAACAGGACGGTTCGGCCATGGCCGGCAACGTCCTGCATTTTGCCAAGGCATTTTTTCTGGAACTCAGCGTCGCCGACGGCAAGGACTTCATCGACGATCAGGATTTCAGGTTCAAGGTGGGCGGCGACAGCAAAGCCGAGACGGACATTCATGCCGGACGAATATCTTTTAACGGGTGTATCAATATGCTTTTCGATACCGGAAAAGTCGATGATCTCATCGAGTTTGGTATCGATTTCCCGTTTCTTCATGCCGAGGATGGTACCATTGAGGTAGATATTCTCGCGTCCGGTAAGTTCCGGGTGGAATCCGGTGCCGACCTCGAGCAAGGCGGCGATTCGCCCGCGCAGGCGTATTTCACCACTGGTTGGCTCGGTGATCCGGCTGATGACTTTAAGCAAAGTTGACTTACCGGCGCCGTTCTTGCCGATGATACCAACGACCTCGCCCGGATGGACGTCGAACGAGATGTCCTTCAGTGCCCAGAAGTCACCGGCAGCCTCGCTGTAGTCATTGGTTAATTGTGATTGGTTACTGGTGAATTTGCGTTTGAGCTTGCTGAGCGAATTGCCGATTTCTTCCCGCAGCGAAGTCACACCGATCTCACCGAGGCGGTAGACTTTGGAGATATTGCGGACTGAAATGATGGGGTTGGACATGTGTTAGGAGACGGTAGTTAGAAGTTAGGGATTAATATCTTCTATTCGTAACTGCCGCTTACGAATAATCCACAAAGTTTCTTTGGATGCGGTTATAAATAATAATGCCGGTAATGAAGAAGAAGACGGTCAGGGCGACCGATTGAATAAGCAACGCGGAATCAATCGTGCCGGTGCCCAGGAACAGCAGCCGGTAAGATTCGACGATCGTGGCCATCGGGTTAAGATTAATTACCCAGCGGTACTTTTCAGGGATTTGGCTCAGCGGGTAGATAACTGGAGTTACGTACATCCATGCCTGAATAATAAACCCGGAAATGTTATGCAAATCACGGTATTTGGCGGTCAAGGCTGACATCCACAGCCCGATGCCAAAGCTCAGCGCACCGGTTTGGAGGACGAGCAAAGGGAATAACCATACCCAGGGAGAAAGCTGAAAGCGGTCGGCAGCATCGGTGAAAAACTTGAAATAAATCCAAAAGGCGCAGAATGTGGCGAGTTGGATGGCAAAGGCGATCAGATTGCTGATTATGATTGAGGCCGGAACAATGATGCGCGGGAAATAGACCTTGCGAAAGAGTCCGGCATTGACCAGCAGGTTGGAGCTGGTGGCTGTAAAGCACTGGGCAAAATAGCCCCATCCCAGCATGCCGCAGAGATAAAATAACATTTGTGGCAGACCATCCGTGGATATACCCGCGACCCTGCCAAATATGACTGTGAACACCAAGGTCATGAATAATGGCTGGATGATGAACCACAACGGTCCGAGTATCGTCTGCTTGTATTTGGAAACAAAGTCGCGGACTACAAGAAACCGCAACATGTCACGGTACTCCCAGATTCCCTGCCAATCGATATCTAACAGCGATTTAGATGGTTTGATGACAATTTCGTAGTCTGAGGGAATGTGAAGTTCGCTGACTGCCGGCTTTGAAGGTGCGTCCATGTTAGGAGGTGTCTAGATATTAGAATCGGTCATCTGTTGGTACTTTCTTAATGACGTGAGATGCCACTGGTCAAGAGTTCGCATCTATTTACTATAAATCATTATAATGTCAGACTACAGTCCGCACTACTCTGCAGCGATACAGAATTCCAGCCACAGGAACTCTGGTATTCCTTCTCTGATGAACTTAGCATGAAAACTAGCTATTTCCGTTGCACGTACAGATAACGCTATATACCTTACGGGTATTATTAAATGGGATTTAACAATTTAGGATTATCAAAAGAAGTCAATGAAGGGGTGCTGGCGATGGGCTACAGTGACCCAACACCGATCCAGTTGAGATCAATACCGCCGGTATTGCAGGGCCACGATTTGATTGGCTCAGCACAGACTGGAACCGGGAAGACTGCAGCGTTTGCGTTACCGATACTTACTAAACTGGAAAAAAGTCATGCATTTCGGGCGTTGGTGCTGGAGCCGACACGCGAATTGGCAGCGCAGGTTGAGACTTCCTTCAGGGATTACGCGCGTTTTTCAGACATTCGAGTAGCTGCGATATTTGGTGGAGTTGGATATGGTAAACAACGGGAGGCCATCGCGTCAGGCGTTGATATTCTGGTGGCCACACCAGGTCGGTTGCTCGATTTTATAGGCCAGGGTGAACTGAGCTTAAAAGGCATCGAGTATCTGGTTTTGGATGAAATGGACCGGATGCTTGACATGGGTTTTATGCCGGATGTCCGTAAGATTGTTGAGCATAGCAACCCCGCCCGCCAGACATTATTGTTCAGCGCGACCATGCCACCGGAGATCGAGAGCCTGACCAAATGGGTACTTAAAGATCCGGAAGTTGTCGAAATAGGGCTCCGCCAATCGCCGGCAGAAACAATTCGACATGCCATATACCCGGTGGCCCGCGATCAAAAATTCGATTTGCTGCTGGCCTTGCTCGAACGGGCCAACTTTGACAGCGTCCTTATTTTTACCCGAACCAAGCATGGTGCCGACCAAATTGCCGGACAACTCAAGCGTTCCAACCATTCGGTAGCCCTTTTACATAGCAACCGTACCCAGAACGAGCGCATAGAAGCATTGGAAGGATTTAAATCTGGCAAGTATGAGATGATGGTAGCGACCGACATAGCTTCCCGAGGACTGGACATTGCCGGGGTATCCCATGTCATTAACTTCGATGTACCGCAGCACGCCGAGGATTATGTCCACCGCATCGGTCGGACCGGCAGGGCGCAGAATGTCGGTGATGCGTTTACCCTGTACACGGCTGAGGAGGTTACGCACATGCAGCAGATTGAGCGCTTTATCGGGCAGCGAATTGAACGTCTGAAGCTGGATGGATTTGATTACAAATTCACCGCGCTGTTTAATGATGAAGATGGTGTTGCCGGCACCATGCGCTCTGGTGGTGGTGCCAGTGGCAGGGTCAGCTTCGGTGGTCGCAAGCGCCGCAGGAGGTGATACGCATGGGGCCCAAAACTTCCCCTGATGGTGAAGTCCGATTGCTGGCAATCGACCCCTCGTTGCGTGGTACCGGATATGGGGTACTCGCAATGCAAGGCAGGCGAATGCAGGCACTGGAATTTGGTACTATTTCGAATCCGGTGGCATGGTCTCAATCCAAATGCCTGGTGAAGATATTTTCTGTGATCGACAAGCTGGTTGACACGCACGCTCCGCAACAATGTGCCATCGAGGGAGTGATCTATGTGCAAAGCAAGCGCACCGCGATTACCCTGGGTGCGGCCCGGGCCGCTGCGATCCTGCCAGTTGCCCGATCGGACATCCCGATTTATGAATATGCGCCGCGTCGGGTAAAACAGGCGGTCATCGGTCACGGCGGTGCAGATAAATCGCAGGTAGCATTCATGGTACGTGCCCTGCTCGAACTGACTGTTACTCCCGATGCCGATGCTGCTGATGCCCTGGCTATCGGGATAACCCATTTGCGTTCCAGCGGAACTGCGATACCTGGGAAAACTTCTAAGCTGTAAAACCAGCAGTGACTGTGTGTAGAATGGAGCTTGAATTTTTGTTTAGCTCACGCCGATGAGCTCGATTCGCAGCTCACTAAGGGAAAACTTAAGACCTTGAAAGCGTCATCAATAGCCAGAGTATTGGTTGATAAGAGTGGCGGGCAGGCATTCGACTACCGGATACCTGCAGGGATGGAGTTGGAGATTGGCACTCGTGTGCAGGTGCCATTGGGCCGCCGTACTGCCATTGGTACGGTTATTTCATTACCGGCCTCAAGTAGATTTCCGCAGCTGAAAAATGTCATTGGAGTCGCCGGTGAAACAGCGGTCCTGCCGCAGCCCTTAATCGAACTGGCCCAGTGGATAGCTGATTATTATTGCAGCGGGATCGAGGCAGCCATGCGGGCAATCCTACCGAATGTGATTCGCAAGGCACAGGTCAAATTCAAGGAGCTGCAATATGTGAGCTTGGCTGGAGCGATCACCGACTCTGAGATGGCAGCACTCGAGAAACGAGCGCCCACACAAGCTCTGGCAGTACAGGAATTGCGAAAGCAGCCGGAAGGACTACCGATTGTCGATTTACTGGCAACGGAAGGGATCTCTCGCCAGGCATTGGCCGCATTGGAAAAAAAGGGCCTGGTAATTATTGAAAAACGGCGCGGGGAGCGTGATCCACACGGCAGAGAGGTCTTTCTGCATGATCAAAAATTACAACTCACAACTGAACAGCGGGCAGCTATGGACGCTATTTTGCCGGCATTGGATGAGCCGTCGCTGGCTAAACCATTCCTGCTGTTGGGGGTCACCGGTTCCGGCAAAACCGAAATTTACCTGCAGGCGATCGAACGGGTACTGGCCGACGGTCGCAGCGCGATCGTGCTGGTGCCCGAAATTTCATTGACGCCGCAAACGGTTGAGCGTTTCAAATCACGCTTCGCCGACATTCAGACGGAAGTGGCGGTGTTACATAGTTACTTGTCAGACGGTGAACGGCACGACGAGTGGCATAAAATACAGGCTGGCAGGGCACGGATAGTAATTGGTCCGCGCAGTGCGGTTTTTGCGCCATTACACGAGTTGGGGCTAATTATTGTTGATGAGGAGCATGAGAATTCCTACAAGCAGGAAGAAGCACCAAGGTACAATGCACGCGACATTGCAGTGGTGCGTGGCAGTCGTGAAAATTGTGCTGTTATTCTAGGTAGCGCCACCCCCAGTCACGAGTCATTCTACAATGCCCTGACCGGCAAGTATCAGTTGCTGGAATTGCAGCAACGAGTCGATGGCCGCAAGATGCCACATATCAGGATTATCGACATGCGGCTGCAGGCGCGTGGTAAACGGAAGGAGATACTTTCCGAGCGACTATGCCAGGCTATGCAGGAACGTCTGGACAAGGGCGAGCAAAGCATCCTGTTCCTTAACCGTCGGGGCTTTTCGACTTCGTTAACCTGTGAAGTATGCGGTCATGTGTGCGAATGCCGGAACTGTAGCTTACCTATGACTTACCATCGCTCACGCGATCGATTGATCTGCCATCTGTGCGGACATTCGGTGAACGTGCCACACAAGTGCCCCGAATGTGCGGATCCGAAAATCAAACATAGTGGCTCTGGTACCGAAAAAGTCGAAGATGCTGTCAAGCGTCTCTTCCCAGGGGCCAGAGTAGCCCGCATGGATGCTGATACGATGACCCGCAAGCATTCCTACAGTGAGACGCTCGGCGCTTTTCGCGCACGCAAGATCGACATTATGGTTGGCACCCAAATGATCGCCAAAGGTCTGCACTTTCCGAATGTCACGCTGGTTGGTATTGTACTGGCGGATATTGGCCTGCAAATGGCGGATTTCAGGGCTTCGGAGCGTACCTTTCAATTGTTGACCCAGGTGGCCGGACGGGCAGGTCGTGGTGAGGTTGCCGGTGAAGTTTTTGTCCAGAGTTTTACACCATTTCATCCGGCCATCCAGTTTGCCAGGCATCATGCCTACCGTGACTTTTATGATCAGGATGATGAGTTTCGACGGGCATTTGGATTTCCCCCACACACTCACATGGTTTTGATCACTGTACGTGCTCGTAGTGAAGCCAAGGCCCAAGCAGTGATCGAACGGCTGGCTGTACAGGTGCTAAAGGCTGAGATACCGAACTTGACCAGTGGTGAGCCGGCCCCTGCCCCGATCGAAAAGCTCAAAGGCTTCTACCGCTATCACCTGACGCTGCGAGCCAAAAGCGTCCGGAAAATGACCCGCCAGCTACAGCAAATACTGGCCGACTTCCAGCGTCCGGAGGATGTTGTCATCACCGTCGATGTCGACCCGCTGAACTTGCTGTAGCGAGCTAAGGTAGGGACGGCAGGTAGGAAAGATTGCAGGTAGGGATGGCTCTCCGAGCCGTCTGTGGAAGACCGCTGCGGAGAGCAGTCGCTACCTATCCTAAAACTCTTTAGCCCGGATCAATCACAAGCCATCTATCGTAGTGAGGCGCAGACCCCGATGT
>CAZHRP010000001.1:38539-41506 GCA_964535055.1 uncultured Chthoniobacteraceae bacterium | reverse complement strand
TCCACGCCGCCAGCGTTCGTTCTGAGCCAGAATCAAACTCTCCGTTGAAAGTTTGTGCCCCGACGTGTATCGGGGCGAAATCTGACTTTGCCGGTATCAACCTGATTAGGGCTGACCCCGGTATGGTCAAAAATTTAGTATTAATATACTCAAAATCATGACGTATAACGCACAATTCAATTTTTGCTTAATATTGTTTTTGCTGTCATTAGCGGACACATGGAATGTCCGCTAAATTGCGATCATTACCGAAATGTAATTTCGGCAATCTGGATTGTGAAAGAGCTGTGCATGAAGTGAGCAGGCGACAAAAAACCCCGGCTGGGGCTGACACCCTGAAGCTGGTGCTTCGGGTAATATGTCAGGACAAAACCGGGTTAGTTTGAAGTCCTAATTCACTATCAAGAACACTACCGCCGAGCGGTCCCGTTTTCGAGCGGGAAGAAGATATTAGCAATCTAACGAAATACGTCAACCAATAATTTAATTTTTTTTTGGCAGCCGAATCTGATCGATTGGTCGGCGCAGCATATGGGGATAAAAAAATCCGTCAACCTTTTTTTTTAAAAAAAGAATCTGGTAAGGGAGTAGCGGGCGAGTGTGCTGGCTGATAACGCTCAGCTGTGACTGGATCTTTGGCGTGAGCGCTGCAGTTGCTTGGTCGCAACTAGCAGCAGGAGGATGAAACCCGTGGCGTGGGTTGCTGGTTCTGGAGTAAAGAATATCGGGCCTAGCCCGATCCACTGGATAGTCGATTGGTAAGGGTCTGATCGGGAGTCTAAGGTTTCACTCGCATAGCGAAAATAAGCTTGAGAAATGGGAGTGCTGCCAAAGTTGATTTGGGCCTGTCCGCGAAGACTCAGGTCTTCGACCCGGTTGGAGTCGAAGAAATCCACATCTCGTCCTACGGCTTCCAGCGACGAGCCGGTGCCGATGACTTCGAACGAGCGTCCGGTTGTTGTCCCGCCGAGTGGTGCGAAAGTGTCTATACTGGTGGCGAAAACATCAAAAGTAGCAGGACCCGCAAGCTCATCGCTGGCCTCGATGTTATAGATGCGATCACGATAACCAGAAAGGATCGTGTTCTGCACATCAATATCATAAAGAGTAAGGCTCACATCTGTTGCGGTGGCGCGAGAGGTGGTATTAGTTGCAAAAAACTCGATTAGCACGTCACTGTAGGACTCATTTGTTGTAGCATCATCGCCATCCGCAAAGTTGTTTTGGGTGACCCACAGCGCAGTGTTGGGGTTTTCATCAAACGGGGCGGGGTTATCGTCAACAGTCAGCACATTAGCTGTATACCCAGAGGTGCCAACGGTGACCCGAATGTCAAACCCGCTACTCTGTACGTTCGTGTAAGTGCGCGACCCTACTCCGCCCGTACCCCAATCGATTCCCGGATCTCCCCAGTCGAGCAGGAAGCCATGGCTATTGGGCACTAAACTTAGCACCAACGCCATGCAACAGAAAGTGATGCCACAGTGACGCATTGTTCTGGTTTATGTAAATAATATATATCACTTGATTACTAAAATTGTCAAATTATAATTACTGAAAAACTATATGGCAGTTACGCTTTGATAAAACCAGTCTACTGATTGGGTGGCTTGCGGGGACTTCCAGAGCAGTGCATTTTAGCCACCGGCCACAGAGTGGTCAGCCAGTGGAGGGAAACCGGCCACTTGGAGTTACGATAAATCCATTATCACAATCACCTAATATCAAGGACTGCTGGCCATGGTGGTAGTAATGCCAGCAGGCGATCAGCGCGCACAGCAAGGCATCGGTCAGGTCTTCGATATTCTTGGTCCACGGTTGGGTGAGGAGTTGGCGAGTGGACTCGTTGATCATCAGTCTGGGGAATAGCTCAGGTACGTGCTTCAAGATGAGAGACTGCAGTCGGCTAAATTCTTTGCGGCGCGCAGCGACCCTGCCACGTTTGTAGGGGATGCGTTCGGCGAGGTTGAACCAGGCGACGATAGCGGGGTGCGGGTAGACCTCCATGACATAGCGGTTACCGGACCAGCCAGTGGCGAAGCCGAGGGCATTGATTTTTTTCAGCAGTCGCTGCGGGCGTTGGACGAGCTGTGTGTTGGCCGGATGGCAGCCGCACTTCCAGCGGCCAAAGACCGAATGGGTCAGCCGGTCGACCGGGCGGGAACCGGTGTGGTTGTTGCAGACCAGCGGGGCGTCGATGGCCAGGATGGCAGGTGCCGAATCGGGCAGTGCTGCCAGTCGCTCGAGCAATTGGTCATCACCATGGGATAATTCAATCGAGGTGATTTCGGCGTGCTCGCCAGAGCTTTCGATGATACACAAGCCGTCCGGGTTTTTTTCGCCCCAGGCCAGGTCGATACCTACCAGGTAATTGCGCACTTACAACCCGGGTTGCATGCGTTGCAGGACTTGATAATTGGGCATGTATTTGGAAAGTAGCGCGTTCAGCGTAGCGTCGGCACGCCACTGGGCCAGGCTGGCATTGGCTTTGTTTAACAGAGCGCTATCACCGCGGCGCACCGCCCAGGCCAGGTTTTCTTTTGTTAAAAGCTTTGGTACAGCAGTAATCCCCTGGGTCTGGTTGCGCGCGGCCATATTCCAGACCATCGGCGCGTCATTGACAAATGCATCGATCTGGCCGGACTTCAAGGCGGACAGTCCCTGCTGCGGTGAGGAGAAGACGACTCGAGTGGCGTTGGGACATTTGATTTGTACGAGCAAGTCACCGATGGTTCCTTTTTCGACGCCAATCGGTTTTTCCAATAAGTAAATAATCTCGGGGTACACATAGGTATTCAGGTCAGCCGTGCGGACCATGATTGCCAGGCCGGACTGCATGTAAGGTTGGGTGAACTGGGCCAACGACTGGCGTTGCGGGGTGATCGTCATACCGGACATAATGATGTCTACTTTACCACTGCGTAACGCCGGCAAGAGCTTGTCGAAAATCATCCGCTTCAATTGAAC
>CAZHRP010000001.1:28663-38529 GCA_964535055.1 uncultured Chthoniobacteraceae bacterium | reverse complement strand
AACCTGCATCCCATGGTCGGCCGCCAGCTTGCGGGCAAAGTCAATTTCCAGCCCGGCGAGTTGACCGCCACTGCCCTTGTAGGCATACGGGTGACCGGTGGCGGCCACGCCTACCCGCAGCACCGGCAAATCACTGCTGCCGGAGGAGCCGTTCGTATTGCAACCGGTAAAGAGAACGAGAAATACGCAGGGGAGAAGCCAGCAGAACGACTTCAATTGGAGCTTTGCCATAATGCAAAGGATCGTAAGTCACAAGCTTTTGCTGACAAGGATTCTTTCGCATCTAACTGAGGTATCCTTAAAGACTTTATAATTAGCTTAAGCTGATCTATTCCAGTGCCTGTCAGTAATATGACCAGACTCGACTAGAATGGTCTCAGTGGTAGTTGTCCCTATGATCACAAACCTTGCGGAAGCCAAAGCTAATTTATCGAAGCTTGTCGATTGCGCCCTTCAGGGTGAAGAGATAGTGATTGCCAAAAACAATCTGCCAGAGGTGAACCTGTTACCACATCAACCGAAAGGCAAACGCAAGCTGTGCCGGCTGAAAGGGCAGATAAGTTTTGATGAGGAGGACTTTATTGCGGCTGATCCGGAAATCGAGGAGATTTTCTATGGGTTCAACTCCTAGCTATTGATGAAAATACTGCTGGATACGCACATTTTTTGTGGGCACTGTCTGCTCCAGATATAATCACCGAACCGTTTCCTCCATCATGTCAGTCTACCTCATCCGCGTCGTTATTTGTCTGACTGGCTTGTGTTTTGTCAGTTGCCAAACTGACTCCGGGCCGCAGCAACTCAGCTATGAGGTGGTGGCCGAGTACCCGCACGACAGCGAGGCCTTTACGCAGGGGTTAGTGATCCATGAGGGCAAGCTTTTCGAGAGTACCGGCTTGCGCGGGCAATCGACGTTGCGCGAAGTCGACCTGGATTCCGGCCAGGTGCTGCGCCAGGTGCGCTTGCCCGACCGGTTCTTTGGCGAAGGCCTGACAGTGATGGACAACCGCCTGATTCAACTGACCTGGCAGGCTGGGGTAGGCATCGTCTACGATCTGGAGACCTTTCAGGTCGTGCAACGCTTTGACTATTCCGGAGAAGGCTGGGGACTGACCCATGATGGCAGCCACCTGATCATGAGCGACGGCAGTTCATCGCTGCGCTTTTTGGATCTGGAGACATTCGAGGTAGTGCGCACCTTGCAGGTGAGCATGGACGGCAAACCATTACGGGATTTGAACGAACTGGAATTTGTGGAGGGATCCATTGTCGCCAACGTATTGTTTTCTGACCGGATCGTGTGGATTAATCCATCCGGCGGAAATGTAACCCGGTTCCTTGATCTGTTCGACCTGATGCCACGTCGCCCGGTCGATCAACAAGCCGTCTTGAACGGGGTGGCTCTGGACCCTGCGACTGGGGATCTGCTGGTCACCGGCAAGTTATGGCCCAAGCTCTTTCGTTTAAAAGTAACTGCACCCGGGTCGTGATTTAAGCTATTCGCCGCTTGTGGGGGTAACGGCTAAATATGGCCGAATTTTTTCCAAGGTTGCCGACCCGATTCCAGAGACCCGCTCGAGGTCATCGACCGTCGCGAACGGCCGGGCCTCAATGATCCGGTTGGCGGTGACTTCGCCGATCCCCGGGATGGTCATCAACTGGTCGCGGGCAGCGATATTTGGGTCGAGTGGTTTGCTTGGTGGAGCAGTTCCCATGGAAAGTGCGAGTTCCCGCTCCTCGAGGCGTTGTGCCAGCCGTTGGTTTTGCAGCTTATCCCAATCTGTAAATTGCCAGGCCCCTTGCCCGCGTGAAGCAGCTACCAGCTCGGCGTCTTTGAGCTGTTCAATGTAGTCGGCACGCGACTGGCCGTCATGTGTCGAGCGATAAACGCCGAAGGCCCGGGCCAGCCCTCGCTCGACCAACACTGTGGCAAGATCCTGGCCGTCGGCTGTTTCCACAAATGCATAAATTCTTTTATAGCGACCATCACCACCGCCATCAGCAAAAGCCGTGTGCACGATGAATGGTCGCGCGAGTAATTCAAAAGTCAGCGTGCGTGCCCGACCTGCCAGCTCCAGGGCCTTGGCAATCGAAGACTCGTAGCCACCACCGTACTCTGAGATGCCAAAGTACCGCCGTTGTGCCCGCAGTCGACGCGCGTCAGTGGTATCACCACTACCTATATGCAGCTCGAGGCAGTCCGCACCATACAGTCGCAACGTGTGCTGTTTGCCATCCGGAAAAGCTACCCGAAAACTATCGCCATCGGCCCAGTCGGTCTCGACCAGCTGTACTCCGGGGATTCGCTGCAGTTCGCCAGCATCGCAGATCAGGCCGGCTGGCAGCCAGATCACCAGGCTGGCGAAGAAAGGCCATAATTGGCTGTAACGGAAGCAGATAAACATTTTAGTAAAGACTTTCATGATGAAATCCAATACCAAAGCTGGCGAGAATTTTATTGCTGGCGGCCAATCAAATATACCTACCGAACCACCAACTGCCACACTTGCTATCGTTGATCACAGGCCATTTCAGTTAAAAATTATTGTTGTCCAGTCAAATAATCTTGCATCGCTCCCGATTACCTCCGACTAGTCTTTGGGATGAGTAACAATCCATTAGTAACTTTCGGCCTGCTAAGCCACCAGCGTCAGGACTTCATTTTGCAAGCGGTGCAAGGGGCATTGAGCCAGACTTACCAGCCACTGCAGATTATTATCTGTGATGATGCCTCGACCGACCGTACCTTCGAAATCGCTAAGCAAGCTGTCAGTGGCTACCAGGGACCTCACAAAGTTGTCCTGCACCAAAACGATACCTGCCTCGGAATTGGCAACTTAAACAAAATGATGGAGTTGGCTGATGGTGAGTTTTTCGTCATTGCGCATGATGATGATATTTCTCTGCCCCAGCGCACCGAGAAGCTGGTTGCAGAATGGCAAAATAAAAAAGTCTCACTGGTGAGCAGTAATGCGACCGTGATTGACGAGAATAACCTAGAAATCGGCCTGCTGGTAAATGCACAGGCAGAAATTAAAGTAACCATGCAATCGATTATCCGCAAAGGCTGGAATGCCGCAACATTGGGTGCCTTGCTGGCCTGGGATAAGGAAATCTTCAGACACTTTGGTCCGCTGGATCTGGATATGACAGCCGTTATTACCGATTGGATGCTGCCGTTCCGGGCGGCCGCCATGAACGGTGTCGCTTACATTCATGAGCCCCTCGTGCAATGGCGCCAGCATGCCAATAACAGGACCGCTAAGTTTATTAGTGATCAGGATGAACAGGCAAGAGCCGAGGGCGGACTGGCCCATGCCATGAACCAATTTCTTTACATGCTGAAAACCATGCCCAAAGTGCGGGAGTATGGAAAATACTCCACTCAAGAATTACAAACAATCAGACGAGACATAGTCCGCTCGATTATAGAGCGAGGTAACCGGTGGTGTGTCACCCGCAATCGCCTGCTGCGATCTGGCAAGCGACCCAAGTGGCAAGTACCAGATTAAGATAGTTCTACAGATGATCTGACAGATTGCCGCCAGGTCAGTTGGTAATAAACATGTCACTCTGGAGCTCTAAGTTGATAACAAAGAATGCTCGCCGCCGCGCTCAATCTGTTGCAAAAACTGTCACATGCAGGAAAAGATAACTGAGTCATTCGCTGCGGCGCGCGAGGATGGACGAGCCAATTTTATTGCTTATATCTGTGCGGGGGACCCGACGCTAGAGGCCACGCAGGAGATTGCGTTGTCGCTGGAGGCAGCCGGTGTCGATATTCTTGAGCTGGGGTTGCCATTCTCCGACCCGCTGGCCGACGGGGTTGTCAATCAGGCGGCAGCACAGCGGGCGCTCGAAGCCGGTGCAACGACCGCCAAGGTCTTTGCCATGATCAAAGAGCTGCGCCGGGAACTGACCATCCCAATCGTCCTCTACAGCTACCTGAACCCGATCTACATTTACGGCTATGATACCTTTCACCAAGCCGCTGCGGGTGCCGGCATCAACGGATTGCTGATCCTCGATATGCCACCGGATGAAGAGTCAAGAAATGCAGAGCTGGCGGAAAGCAGTGGCCTCGCGCACATCCGGCTGGTTGCCCCTACCACCCCGGAAGAACGGGTGGCCAGGATTGTCGCCAGTGGCAGCGGGTTTATTTATTATGTCTCTCAGTTGGGGGTTACTGGTGAGCGAGCGGAAGTTGCAGCCAGCGTCAGCGATGCAGTGACCACGATAAAGAAGCACACCGAGCTGCCAGTAGCGGTTGGTTTTGGTATTTCCCGGCCGGAGCATGTCAGCGAAGTAGCTGCCTGCGCCGATGGGGTAGTTGTCGGTTCGGCGATCGTGCGTAAGATTGAAGAATTTGGTAAGGATACAGATGTGGCGGAGAAGGTTGGCAATTTTGTGAGGCCGCTGGCAACGGCGACCACGCGGAAATAGTCTTGCGGGGTGGAGGACGGAGTTTCCCTCCACAGTGACCAAACAAGAAAAAGATGCCAATTCGACAAACTGCTGAATCAAGTGTAGTCTGAGCGAGCAATGAATCGATGGCAGTATAATCAGGGTGGGGGTAACTGGCAAACTAATGCGCCGGTACCACGGGAAAAATCAGTGGTGGTCAAGCTGATTATTGCCAATGTGGTTGTATTTGTACTGCAGATGCTCAGTGGTGACCAGGAACCCGGTAAAGTCGGCTGGGTTTCTTATTATTTCGGGCTTAGCCGGGACGGCCTGGCATCCGGCTACCTGTGGCAAATGGTAACCTATATGTTCCTGCATGCAGGGGTCCTCCACATCCTCGCCAACATGCTAATCATCTACTTTGCAGGACGCTTTGTGGAGCGAATTTTAGGACCCAGAAAATTTCTCACTGTCTATTTTATCGGCGGGATCCTTGGTGGGCTGGCACAGATCGCGTTTTCCCCGGCTTACCTGGTCGGCGCTTCTGCGGCCGGTTTCGCAATATTGATCGTTTTTACAGCGATCGTGCCCGAAATGCAGATTACGATGCTGCTGTTTTTCATCATCCCAGTGCGCTTAAAGGCCAAATACCTGGCACTCGGAGCATTTGCAGTTTCACTGATGTTTACCGTATTTCCACCCGGCGATAATGTCGGGCATCTGGCCCACCTGGTTGGCTGCATCAGTGGCTGGGTATATGCCAAATTTCTCGGCTACGGCAGTATGCTCCCCGGCAGAGAAGTGTGGGACAAGTTCCGCGGACCACCTGGTGGACCAAAACCGCCACCTGTGCGTGACGCCAGGTTTACCATGGTCGACAAGGATATTGACGCCATCCTCGATAAAATTTCCAAGCACGGCATGCAATCGCTGACCCCGGAAGAGCGCCAGATGCTCGAAAAGGAACGCGAGAAAATCGTCAAGCGATCCTCGGTGCGCTGAGCAATCTCCCATTCTTGCCAGCCCAACACGAATGATACTTTTTTTGTTATCAGTCGGCATGAGAATTGCAGCTTATAAATTCCATAAAGTCTTTTTGCACCTATGAGAATAGCACGATTTATCTTTCCTGTAATTGGCGGTTGTTTGTTGCTGGCATCAGGAGTGGCGCAGGCCCGGACTTTGGACCAAGTCATTTTGGTCGATGCGACGAATAACTCTGATATTCGCCCGCTGGCCAATAACGAGATCATTAATTTAGCGCTCGATGGCTCCTCGCTAAACCTGCGTGCTGCGATTAACGGGTCACCGGGGAGTGTGAGATTTCTTCTCAGTGGTCAGGAAATTAGTACGCAGATTGAAAATGTTGCCCCTTATGCGCTGAAAGGCGATTCTTCAGGCGATTACAATAGCTGGACCCCATCACTTGGCTCCTACAGCGTGACCGTGGAGGTGTACTCAGGCTCGGGTGCTTCCGGTACCCTGCTTGATACCGGCATCTTCAATTTTTCAGTCATTAACCAGGCGGATACCACGCCCAGATCCCTGACGATTAACAGCGGCAGTGGCGCGGGCACTTACGCCCCCGGAACATTAGTGCCGATTTCCGCAAATGCTCCCCCTGAGGGTCAGATCTTCGATCAATGGATGGGTGATACCAACGGTGTGGTCAATCTGCTGGCAGCGGTGACTGATTATGTCATGCCGGCCAGTGATGCCACGCTCACGGCCACTTACCGGATACCACCAGTTGCCGGGCAGGTAAACATCTGCGGCGACCTGATGCAATGGCATGAGGTCGTGCTCGAACTGACCGGACCCTCATCATCTGAATCAGCTACCCCCAATCCGTTTCTCGATACCCGTTTTAATGTGCTCTTCACCGGTCCCAGCGGTCAGACATTTTTAGTTCCCGGCTATTTTGCTGCTAACGGGCAGGGGGAAGATGCCGGCAATATCTGGCGCGCGCATTTTAACCCGGATGAGATCGGCCAATGGCAATACTCAATTTCCTTCCGTGAGGGCACCGACCTTGCCGTCGATCTGAATCCGGCAAGTGGCACAGCCAACCCGGCCTGCGATGGCTTGAACGGCACCTTTAATATTCTGGCTTCGGACAAAAGCGGGGTTGATTTCAGGGCTCCTGACAAAGGACTGTTGCGCAATACAGGGAACACTTATCTTACCTACCCCGGTAGCGGACGCCCGTTCCTGTACACCGGGCCTGGAATTCCGGAAAACTTCCTCGCCTACCGGGGATTTACCAACACAACCGTTGGTATCGGCCACGAATTTTCAGTCCATGAAACCGACTGGAATCAAGGTGACCCGGATTGGGGCAATGGTGCCGGTAAGGCCTTGATCGGGGCTATCAATTATATCGCTGATCAGGGAGGTAACTGTCTCTATCTGATGAGCAATACCATCGGCGGCGATGGCAAAGATGTGTTCCTCCACCTGGATCCCAACAATTCCAAAGACCACTATGATAACCTGAAAATGGATCAGTGGGCAATCGCGCTGGCACACGCTCAGGCTAAAGGTATTTTCTTCCACTGGCATCTGGCCGAACATGAAAACGGCAACAAAACCTATTACGGATCGACCGCTATTCCAACGCTGCGCAAATTGTACTTTCGGATGCTGGTCGCCAGGTTTGGACATTATAATGGCTTGAAATGGAACCTGATGGAAGAAACCACCTGGCAGGATGATGACCGGCGGGCCCAGGCTGCCTACCTCAAGGCTATTGACCCGTATGATCATCCGGTTACCTTTCAGCTTGGTGGTGCCGGGCTCGACTTCTCGGAGTATGATCCACACCTTGGCGAAACGGACTCCGACAGCTTTTCCTTCCAGGGCGGCAATAGCAACGATGATATGTGGAATGAAGTTCGCGGCTACCTTGATGCCAGTAAAGCTGCAGGAGCACCCAGGACGGCTGCCTGGGACGAACCACAAAAAATTGAAAATGACCCGACGGTTAAAATAAACGGTTACCCGCTTGGACGCTATGCCAAAATGTGGCCATGCCTGATGGCTGGCGGAGATGGGTTCATGTGGTATATCCAGCAGGATGGTGGTGGCCATGGATTTGACCAACGGATTAAAGACTTCAGCATCATGAGTTCGGCATTGCAATGGAGTCGACACATCCGTGATTTCCTCAGCCCGCTACCATTGCTGGAAATGCAAGCGACACGCAAAGGGTTAGCCGGCGGGCTGGATGTCCCTTCAGGGCCGGCTTACATGTTGTCCAAGCCGGGTATTGTCTATGCCATCTATCGCAGAGACCGTGGCGATGGAATCAGCATTGACCTGACAGGCTTTGACCGCACTTTTGACGTGAAGTGGTTCGACCCGCGCAATGGCGGTTATGTCACCGGCACCAAAAGCTCCGTACAGGGTGGCGGTATAGTTGACCTGGGGCTGCTCCTGCAGACCTTGATGAAGACTGGGCTGTGCTGGTTGAAGCAACCACCCGCATAGCCTATATTCATGGCGACGTAGCCGAGAATGGGAAAGTCCCATCGGGTAGTGCAGACCCTTACGACCAGATGCTGCTGAGCGACAGCGGCAATACCGGCCTGTCGATGTTCCAAGCAATGGTTGAGGGTGAAGGCTATGCCATCGAGCAATTTTATGACCGCGAACTCCTGCTCGATAGTCAGTTTCTCGCTGCCTTCGACGTCGTGATTTTCGGCCTGCATCAAAAGATCTGGTCTCCCGAAGAAAAATCCAACCTGGATACCTGGCTACGTAACGGCGGTGGCATGCTGATCTATAGTGACTCTGCAGCAGGCGGAAAATTTAACGTGGTAGGAGCCCAGAACCCGGTTGGTCAATCTGTCGTTAATAACCTGATCAGCCAATATGGTATGGAAGTAACTGTGGATCAGGCCAATGGAGTAAAAGCGTTCCGGGCAGGTCCGGGAGCCGTCCATCCAATCATTTCAGGCCGTGCCGTGCTGGAAGGTGAAGGCGTTTCTCCTATTGCTGTTGATCCGGGCAGTAAAGCGCTGCGCCTGATCCCCTATGAGGATGATGCTGACTATAAGGTGAGCGGCAGCCCCGACATTCCACACCAGCAAAATCTGACTATCCAAAATGCGCAATTTGCAGCATTGGCGCTAACCAAAGTGGGAAGCGGACGAATCATTGCAATGTTTGACCGCCAGCCAATGTGGAATAATGGCCCCGGCTCCGATATCGAGAAACGCGATAATCTGGAAATCCTACGGCGGATTATCCGCAACCTGGTTGGTGACCTGGATGATCCTCCGGGTTTTGTTACCTGGCAGTATGAGGAATTCGGATCAGACATCAGCAACCCGCTGATTGCCGGTCCAACTGCCGACCCGAACGACGATAATATCGATAACTTGCTTGCTTATGCCAGCGATCTACCGGGACGGGATTCGAATCAGATTCGTATCCTCTCGCAGATCAGCTACGATCCTAAAACTCCCGATCCATCCGACGATACCTTTCATTTCTCTTTTCGTCGGGCGACCGGCGGCGCCGAGGGTGTGATCTACCATGTTGATTTATCCGAGACACTACATTCTACCGACTGGAGCCCCGTTGACTTCAGCCTGCCGGATCACAATTTGAACATCCTGGAGTCTGACCCCGACGGCGATGGTTCAGCTGAATTGATCGAAGTCACCGTCCCAGCCAACAATCGCCTCGTCCTGTTCGGACGCTTGCGGGTGGAATACACTGCTAATTGATCAAGCTACTTGGGGAAGAGCGCTTACTAGCCCGGATCAATCACAAACTTCGTAGCGAGACGCAGCGTGAGGTGCTTGGATACAAGGCGGGCGCAGGATTTCGCTGTGAGCTGTATGAGTACATACTGTGAATAGCGAAATTCAAGCCCAACGCCGTAGACAAGTGCCTCGCGCTGGTCGCAGTCCCGACTACATCGGGGTCTGCGCCTCACTACGATAGATGGCTTGTGATTGATCCGGGCTAGTTGGCTCTAACAATAGGTGTACTTATACTGTTTCCAAAGAGTTTTGAGTAAGTATCTTTTTCATAATCGTAATCGCGCTCACACTAAAGCCACAGCTTGGAGCTAGTAATCACGGGCAGAATTACGATTACGAATTCGCCTTGAAGCATAACTGTTTAGAGATAAAATTACGCGCCGTTCAACTCGCCACTTTGCTTTAATTTCTGCGTCACCTCAGGGTTCGGGTAGAAGACCATCTCCATCGGCCCGTCACTAAGTTCCAGTGAGCTAAAGTCGTCTGCCACATGCAACTTTTTCACCCGCAGGTTCTCCGGTGATGACCGCCGCAGCTGCTCTAATACCGCACCCTGGTTCGACTCGTCAGCAGGCTCGTTAACCGGATGCAAAGTCAGCTGGCCTCCATCGTAGATCCAATTCCCAGACTCGATCCCGGTCAGCGTCAAGACCGACGGCTTCAGGATCATAAACCGATACGTGCTATCAG
>CAZHRP010000001.1:28040-28653 GCA_964535055.1 uncultured Chthoniobacteraceae bacterium | reverse complement strand
GCAATTCCAGCTGAGCCTGCATATCGGCCGCCCCCGCACGCGTCGCAAATGTGCCTTCCCCCAACCACGCACCCTCGACACCGTCCCGCACAACCAGCTTGTCACAGGACGCCAATAAAAATGAAACAGGCAACAGGCAAATAAGTAGCCAACGCAACGATGTCATGCCTAACCCCATCATGGTTTATCCCAATTGTCACGGCCAATAGGTGAACTGATAGGGCGGCAGCCATGCCGACGGCACTCAATGCCAGCAAGCCGGCAGTCGAGGGCTCTTGCACTTGGCCGATGCTAAGCTGGTGGAGAGTTGGTAACTTACTCTACATACTCCCGCATGTCGTAGAGTGTCGGGTCGCGCTGCGGACGGTTACGCAGCTTTTTGAGCGTTCGCTTGGCGGCTGCAGTGGCCTCATCGCCTTCGCCATCACCCAAATCATCGAACGCATCTTCCATGTCGCCGAAGCGCTCTTCCAGCGACTCGAGATCTTCACCCGCTTCCATGCGACCAATCATCTCTTCCATTTGCGGCGGCATTTTTTCACCGACTAGTCCGCTCATTTTGCGCATCATGCGAGCCAGTTGGCGTGGGTCCGGATTGTTCTCATCCATACCG
>CAZHRP010000001.1:0-28030 GCA_964535055.1 uncultured Chthoniobacteraceae bacterium | reverse complement strand
TCCAGGCGTGGATCGTCCGGGTCTTCACCCCCAACGGTTTCCTCCTTAGCGCGGCCAGTCACTGCAAACGGCGACAGCATCCGCACCATCTGGTACTCCGGGTTATCCGGACAGCGGGGAACACTGTCAGCCAGACTCAGTGACCTCGCCAGAAACGAATAAATCTTATTGTTGTCGGGGCAGTAGTACTCGTAGATCGGCATAACGACTATCTTGGCCACATAAGCGGCTGGATGACTATACAACTAAGCTACTCGGTGTTACTCAACTTGTCTCCCCCAAGCGCTAAACCATCGGCAACTCATAGCCGGGACGGCGCTCGCGATCCTGCATAGCGACCGCATCGCGGTCATCGACAATTTGCTCCCGTTGCGGATCCCATTTGACTGGTCGACCGAGTCGCTCGGCGATGGCTGCCAAATGGCAAATCGTGGCGGTCCGATGGCCGATAGTGGCCGGGCAGATGGTCGGTCTACGCGACTCTACGCAATCGAGAAAATTATCGCGGTGGTTGGAAGAATTATAAACTATTTCCTCGTCCGGTTGAAAGCGGTGCCGCTCATATTTCTCGGGGATGACGTTCAGCTTATTGCCGCGACTGACCCCCAGCATCCCTTGGGTGCCGAAGAACCAGATCATGTGATCGACCTGTTTTTCCTGCTCAGGGTTCTTTTTATCAGGTCTGGTCATGACCAGATCACCGCTCGGCTTACGGTCGCGGTAGACCGTGATCCCATCGGCATAACGGTAATGATGATATTCTGCACCTTCGAATCCTTTCGGGATAAAATCGACCGGGCCGGTATCATCGCGATCCAGCGCCCATTGGACGATGTCGAAGTGATGCGCCCCCCAGTCACCAAATTTACGACCACCATAATCCCAGTAGCAACGCCAACCGCCTCGGTAATTTCCCTGCACCCGGTGATCGGAATATTCATAAAAAGGCGTAGGACCGAGCCAGCGGTCATAATCAAAACCCTCGGGAACAGGTTTTATGTCTTCATTCTCAGGCGGCTGCGGAAACGCTCCCAGCTCACAATAAATCTCTTTGACGTCACCGATCCAGCCATTGCGGATGATATTAGCTGCATTGCGAAAACCCCACGACGAACGCTGCTGCGAACCAACCTGCAGGATCCGGTTATACTTTTGCTGTGCTTTGACCATGGCCTTGCCTTCTTCAATCGTCAGGGTCATCGGTTTTTCTACATACACATCCTTGCCGGCTTTCATGGCGGCGATTGCCATGGCTGCATGCCAATGGTCAGGAGTACCGACAACCACTACATCGATGTCCTTATTCTCCATGATCTCATCAAAATGCCCGGTGCCTAAGCAGTCCAAGTCAGCCTTTTCCTTGATTGCTTTTAACCCATCCCGGACACGATTTTCCCGTACATCACAGAGGGCGATGGGCTGGGTTTTCTTGTGCGTCGAAAAACTGCCGACATGGCCACGCATGATCAAACCATAACCGATAAAGCCAACTCCGATACGGGAATTGGGAGCAACTTTCCGGTCATTGCCGAGAACGCTGGACGGCAAGATCATGGGCGCACCAATCAGTGAACTCGCTGCTAGAGTTGAGGTTTTAAGAAATTGTCGCCGTGAAGGTTTTTTGTTCTGCATAAGAATTTAGAATATCCATTATTTGGTTAGTCTAACAATATTAAATCGGCGGTTCTGAGTGTGGCTGGGCACTTTGCTATTTTGTACAGCTGCCGCGGGCAATTCGCATCACATAAAAGACCCGGCAGGATAAACCTGCCGGGCCGTAGTGTTCACGCTATGGAAAGCAGTATTATACCTGCAGCTCAATTTTGCGTGGCTTGAGTGCTTCCGCCTTATGCAATTCGACGCGTAGCACACCGTGCTCGATCTTGGCCTGCACCTGCTCGGGATTTACCAAACCCTCGAGGTTGAAGGCCCGCCGATAGCTGGCTGGACGGGACTCGCGGTAAAGCGTGCGTCCGTAATCGGCGCTTTCAGCACGGCGACCGGTGATGACCAATTGGTCGTTCTCGATGGTCACCTCAACACCATCCTTGCCGACACCGGGCATCTCGGCGGTGATAACAAATGCTTCTCCGGTTTCCACGATCCGTGAACGTGGTGCTACATAACGCTCCTGGGTTTGCTGTTGCAACTCACGCTCGCAACTTTCCGTATTCTGTAATTCTGTATCAGTCATTTTTTTCTCCTTTATATTATGTGTTGCCGACGGCAGGGTCTGAACCCTGCCGTGCGGTCAGATTAGTTAATCCACATTAACTGTGATTTTCTTGGGTTTGGCTTCTGCGGCTAATGGCAATTCTACCTTGAGCACACCATCTTGGTAGGCTGCAGTGACGGCATTGCCATCAACTTCAGCAGGCAGTTGGATATAGCGCTTGAATTGGCCATGGTAGCGCTCGCTGCGGAACGTGCGCGACTCGTCGTGCTCTTTTTCCAACTTGCGCTCACCGGAGATGATTAACGCGCCGTCCTCGAGGGTTAACTCGATTTCTTCACGCTTCATCCCTGGCAACTCAGCAGTAACAGTTACTGCCTCATCGCTCTGATGCACATCAATGGCCGGACTCCAATCGCCAGACCAGGCTGCCAACTCGCTGCCGCCGAAGGCACTGTCAAATAACTGATCGAATGTGCGATCAATGCCAGCAAGTCGGTTGAAGCCGCTCCACGGACTATTCTCAATTGGATTGTAACGTACTAGTTTCATTGTTTTATCCTCCTTATTGGTTGTTTACAAAAAGATATAGAGCTTATGCTGTGCCGAAACTTTCAGCAGTTAAAAAAAATACATAAAATATTGGAAACTAATATTTTATAGATGAATAAAATTTTTTACGTTGAATATATAATGAGCCAATATGGCGCATAATATATTTTCTTTCAGCAAATAAAGTGTGCCATATAGACACATCTAAATACTATCAAGTATCTTACTGTATTGATCCAGTACGCCGGCATACATCGAGATAATTTGCCAGCCGGCGTAGCAAATGGCCGCGAGGTAAATCAGTTGTCCCAACCAAAAAATTGCTGACTTGCGTTTTCTATCAGCTTTTTGCTCCAGCACTTCTGCCCATTGGCGCAACGTGGCTGTTGTCTGACCGTGCCTGCCTGCGGTCAGACTTTGGGCGGCTAAGGATTGGGGAAAGTAGTCGGATTCTGCGATGATTTGCTCTGCGCTGTAGCCTTGGTTAAACTGGCGTGTGGAATTAGCTGCTAATTGGGCCAGGCGGGCACTATGGGAGGCACGACCGGCTGCTGCAAATGCTGCATACACATTAACCCCGACATCGAGTTGTGATCCAAGCAACCGCAGGAAGCGCGCTTGGCTGCTGCTGCGTTGGATTCCCCCGACCAGGGGGATGGCACGCACCAGTGACTCGGCCAGTAAGCCGGTTGATGTGGCTCGCCATAACAAGTATCCTGTTAGTGCCAACAAAAAAAGTGCTGCATATACCACCAGCAAAGTACCAAGTACCCGTGGCGCTAATTCCGCTATACTGGTACCGCTGATCAATTGCGGCAGAGTAGGCAACAAAATAGCAAGATGGAAGATAACCGCCGGGTAGATCATTCCACCAATGATTGTCGTGCGTGTTTCCGCCGCTTGCCGTGCAGACTCAGCCAACTGGCGCAATGCAACATCCAGGGTGCCGCTTTGTTCGGCAGCCGTTAATAGAGCTACATCAGTTGCTGCTAGTCCGGTGGATTCCAAGGCCTGGGCAGTCGTTGCACCGGATTTGAGCTTTTCCGCAACAGTGTCAATAAAGCCCCAGCTGGCAGTATCTCGAAAGCCTGCCCTTAAAGCATCCAGGGCTTCAGTCAGAGCCATACCACTAGCTAAAAATGAAGCCATTTCATCAAAAATGGCAGCTCGTCGGTTTAATCCCGGCAGTCCCATATCAAATAAAGCATAGCAAAATTTTCCGCATTACCCGCGACTATTTACTATTAATTTTGCGAGAAATTATTTAACCTTAAATTTAGTGACAAAATATCAGCTGGAATCAGCGATGCGTGAAGCACTGCAACTGGCAGAGCAAGGCGTTGGCTGGACTTCGCCTAACCCTGCGGTCGGCGCGGTGATACTCGATGCTAAAGGTCGGCAACTGGCCACCGGTTGGCATCAGCGGGCAGGGGCGCCACACGCAGAAAGCATGGCTTTGGCAGCTGTGCGCAGCAAAGCCAAGCTGCGCGGGGCAACCTTGCTGGTAACCTTGGAACCATGTTCGACCCATGGCCGTACACCACCCTGCGTTGATGCTATCATTAGCAGCGGCATTAAATCGGTAGTCATCGGCTGTCTCGACCCCAATCCGTCACATGCAGGACGCGCAGTTAAACTCCTGCAATCAGCGGGCCTCAAAGTGACTACCGGCATACTCGAGAATGAATGCCGTAAGCTGATCCGTACATTTGGCAAATGGATAACCACTGGCAGACCATGGGTCATCGCCAAGATGGCGGTAAGTTTGGATGGTCGCTTGACCAGGCCACCAGGAGAATCACAGTGGTTAACGGCCACAGAGGCACGCAATGATGTGCATGAGTTGCGCTCAAGAGTCGATGCCATCATGGTCGGTGCGGGTACCGTGCGTGCTGATAATCCGCAGTTAACAGCCCGCCTGCCTAAAGGGCATGTGCGCTATGGTCGCCAGCCATTGCGAGTTGTCCTGGCAGATAAATTACCACTGCCCTCTTCCTACCGGTTATTTAGCAAATCTCTGCGCCGGGGAACATTGATCTATCGCAGCCAGCCGCTGACTGATGTCATGGATTTATTGGGGCGAAGGAATGTCACCAGCCTGCTGGTGGAAGGTGGCGCAGCTGTTTTTGGTTCGCTCTTTTCGTTAGGCTTAGTTGATGAAGTCGTAGCCTATGTGACACCCATGATTTGCGGTACTGGCGGACGCCCAGTAATCGACTTGCGTCTGCCCGGCGGCAGCATGCAAATGAATGATGTGGAATGGACAACTCTTGGCCGAGATGTTCGGCTGCAGGGACTGGTCAGCTCCTGACTCAAATAATGCGTATCCTTTTTAGTACCACGCGCCGCACGGCCCGATAGTGGGAGTCCGCACTGATCACTTGAGGGTTATATACTAATATGCAAAAGTTGGGTGTGGTTTTTAATTTCAGATTATTGGCAGTCGCGCTGCTGTTCCCGCTGGTTGTATCAGGGCAAACCAGGACACCTTCAGTGCCGGGCGGTGCACCGCTGAGCCTGCCGGATACTCTTAAGCTTGCCCTGGCCAACAACTACCGGGTGGAATCGAACCAGCTGGAAGCGGATATCAGCGCCGGGCGATTGCAATCGGAGCAAGGGGTATTTGACCCTGAGGTCAGCAGTGACTACCAACGCCAGGAGGATGGCAGCAGCCAGCAGCTTGACCCGCGGATTGGGGAGGCTACGGATAACCAGCTATTTTTACAGGACCGTTATCAGGCTGGCATCACCGGCAATTTGCCCTGGGGCATGAATTATGATATCGGTCTGGATACCCTCAACCGGCGTGGGGATTTCAATAATTTTTCGCAGCAGTACGACACCTTTGCAGGCATCACCGTGAGCCAGCCCTTACTCAGGGGTTTTGGCAGCAAAGCCACCATGTCCGGGATTCGTCAAGCCAGGTTGGACGTTGTGATATCCGGTTGGACACTGGCGCAGGAGGTAATTGATGTCGCCACAGAAACGGTACTTGTTTTCAATGATTACTACCTCGCAGGCGAAGAGTTACGGGTGGCCAGGAAGTCCAAAGCCCTTGCCACCCAGCTCCTCGAGGACAATATGAAACGGGCTGAAATCGGGGTAATGACACCGCTGGATGTTACCTCTGCGCGGGCAGAAGTTGCCAGCCGCCAGGAGGCTGTGCTGCAGGCTGAACTGAGCATCGTCGAAAGCCGCAACGCCCTCTTGCAGTTGATCACACGTGAAACCACCCCGCGAACTTTGCGCAGCAGGCAAGTCGCTACCACTGCTGCTCCAACTTTGCACCCTCTCTATACAGATCCAGACACCATCCTGCCGGGCACATTACTGCGTCGACCGGATTACCGCACTGCCCTGCTCTCCCTCGAAAAGCAGGAAATCCAGCTGGCTTTTGAAAAGAATAGCCGGCTACCACAGCTCGATCTGGTAGCCAGCTTTGGAGTCAACGGCTTAAATAGGCGGCTGGTCGAAAGTATCGAGCAAGCCATCGACGAAGGCAATAGCGAGTGGACTGCCGGTTTTAGTTTCAGCCTGCCCATCCCGAATCGTGCCGCAAGAGGTCGCGTTTTTGCCGAGGAAATGGCTTTGGCGCAGGCACTCATCAATACCAAACGCCTCGAACAGACCATCGCAGTCGAACTGCTGGATGCCACCGAACAGGTGGATACCGCGCGTAAATTGATCACTGCGACGAGGACAACCCGCGAGCTGGCCGAAGAACGACTCGATGCCGAACAGGAAAAACTGCAGGCAGGCACTACTACCACCTTCGTCGTGCTCGAATTGCAAAAGGATCTGGCCGAAGCCGAAATCCGCGAATTACGTGCCCGCATCGGCTATAACCAAGCGGTCGCCGAACAAGACCGCGCAGCAGGATTGACCCTGCAACGCTACGGCTTGACGGTGGATGGTTTGCCGCAAGGGTAGGGAAACCTAGCCCGGATAAATCCCATGGTATCTGAAAAAATACCCTCATGGTCGGGCGGATTCAACCTACACTCAAGAGCTACTAACAAGCCTGCTGAAAAAATCAATTTCCTTGAAAATCGTAATTTTACATTACGAGATGTCTCATATGGTTTACCAGAATGGAATCTGGAGGATATCGGTGGTTACATGCCTCTTCACAGGTTTGCAGTGACACAAAGAAATCTTTTCAAAGAGGTGCCGCCGATATCCGGAGTCAGGCCTGCACTACGGCGCCTTTCAAAGCAAGGAGTTCGGATTAGAATTATCACACACCGGCTTTTTATTAAGTATTTTCACAAGACCGCAGTCGGACAAACTATCGACTGGCTTGACTAGCTTGGCGTTGTAATTATCGGCTTACAGTTCTGACATGATAGATTGGGTTGCGGAAGTCCCGACCCGTGAACAACCGAGAGCTTGATACCGTTGCACATCAGCCAACGTACGTATGCCTCCGGATGCTTTGACTTCGCAGTGACCAGCAACCGCCTGGGTCATAATTTTCACAGCATGTTCGGTCGCACCGGAAATTGACAGGTTCCCTTGAGCATCTTTAACCGTCGCAAAGCCGGTGGACGTTTTTACAAAATCAAGTGGGATCGAATTGGCAATTTGGCACAGCTTCCTAATTTCTTCATCCTCGAGCAGACCTGTTTCAAAAATTGCTTTAAAGGTACCATCGTGGGAGTCCACCAGCATTTGCAACTGCTCGAGCTCAAGATGAATTGCCGGCCAGTCACCGGCTCGCACCCGCGCAAGATTGATAACTGTGTCAATCTCACGGGCCCCGGCATCTAGCGCAGCCTGAGTTTCGGCAAGCTTAACTGCCAGCATCGCATGGCCATGCGGAAATGCAGTCACCGCGCAGACAGGAACTTCCGAGCCGACCAGGCAATCCACAGCCAATGCCACATGGCATGGCTTGACACACATGGCTGCAACCCGGTAGCTGGCAGCCACTTCGCACTCAGCCCTGACATCCTCATCGGTATGTAAAGGGTGCAATATGGAGTGATCCAACAAGGATGCAACATGAGCCTTAGATTGAAGCATAGGCTGCACTTCCGGCTAACGCCGCAGCTGGCCTGGCTTGTGTGCCAGTAATTGCTCGACAAAGCCCGTATGATAATTTCCCGAACGAAAGTCAGCATCCTTGAGAATACTAGCCTGAAAGGGAATGGTCGTTTTGACACCCTGGATGATATATTCGCTCAGTGCGCGCTGCATGCGGTCGATGGCTGATTCGCGCGATGATCCCACTGTAATCAACTTCGCAATCATCGAGTCGTAATACGGCGGAATCGTGTAGCCGGTGTAAACGTGAGAATCAATCCGCACCCCGCGCCCGCCCGGAGCGTAATAAAGATCAATATTACCGGCACATGGCTGGAAATTGTTAAATGGATCTTCGGCATTAATGCGACATTCGATTGCATGTGCGTGCGGCCTGGCATTTCTGATATGCTCGGACAGCTCTCTGCCGGCAGCGACCCGGATCTGTTCCTTGACCAGATCGCAACCGTAGACTTCCTCGGTCACCGTATGCTCGACCTGAATCCGGGTGTTCATTTCCATGAAGTAGTAATTACCCTCGGCATCAACCAGATACTCGATCGTCCCGGCTCCTTCATAGCCGACTTCCTCGACCAGCCGCACCGAGGCCGCACCCATCTCTTCGCGCAGTTCCTGGCTGAGAAAAGGAGACGGGCATTCTTCAACAATTTTCTGATTGCGGCGCTGGACCGAGCAATCACGTTCGCCAAGTTGAATCACATGGCCATGGCTGTCCGCCATGATCTGAAACTCGATGTGACGCGGGTTAACAATCAGTTTTTCTATGTAAACCCCGGGGTTGCCAAACGCTTTGTCGGCTTCTAAACGGGCACCGTGGTAGCCCTGTTTGAGTGAGATATCATTATGCGCCGGACGCATGCCACGGCCACCGCCGCCGGCCACCGCCTTGATCATGACCGGAAAACCAATTTTCTTGGCCACCTGCAAAGCATCGTCTTCACACTCTACCAGACCATCACTGCCAGGGGTAACAGGAACCCCGGCCGTGCGCGCCGTCTGGCGGGCCACGTTTTTATCCCCCATCGAACGTATCGCTGCCGCACTGGGGCCAATAAATTTAATATTACAAGACGCACATACTTCAGCAAAACGGGCATTTTCGGCCAGAAATCCATAGCCCGGATGGATCGCGTCAACATTACCGATCTCAGCAGCAGATATAATACGGTCAATCTTCAAGTAGCTATCGCTGCTGGCCGCAGGACCAATACAAATGGCTTCGTCAGCTAACTGGACATGCAAAGAGTCAACATCCGCCTCCGAGTACACCGCCAGAGTACGAATATCAAGTTCCTTACAAGCCCGGATAACGCGCAATGCGATCTCACCACGGTTGGCAATCAGTACTTTATTAAAAAGTGTAGACATAGATAATTTGTCGAAGCAGTTTCGGCCAACCAGTCAAAAGCGGGCTACAGGAGAATCAACTGATGCGGAACATCGGCTCGCCAAACTGCACCGGCTTGCCATTTTCAACCAGCACCTCGGTAATGGTTCCGTCAGTTTCCGCCTTGATCTCATTCATGACCTTCATCGCTTCAATGATACACAACACGGTATCCGGAGTAACTTTATCTCCGATATTAACGAATGGTGGAGATTCCGGCGCTGGTGCCCGGTAAAAAGTTCCGACCATCGGCGAGTCGACCGTGCGGCCATTTTGTTCGGTAGCAACGGCTTCGCTGCCGGCAGTTACAGTCGGTGCAACTGGTACAGGTACCTGTAATGCCGGCTGCATAGGTGCCTGATGCCCATCGGCACCGCGCTTGAGTGTAATCTTGACACCTTCTTCTTCCAGTGAAAACAAAGTCAAATCGTTCTTACTCATCAGATCTACGATTGACTTAATTTGTTTCATATCCATAGCAAGTTCTCCTGTTCGATTGATCGCATGCTAAGCTGTTTGCGGGCACTCGGTCAACTACCTGCTAGCGGATAATGCCACGCTCGCTGGAGTTGAGAAAAGCAGCGAGAGTTTCGACCTCCGGGCACTCAGCAGCTTGCCGGGCTAATTCTACTGACACCTCAGCCATCGGCAGGTTTTTCATGTAGATCGATTTGTAGGCTTCTTTAAGTGCCCGCAAGGTAGCATCCGAAAACCCCCGCCGCTGCAAACCAACTGAATTTACACCCCGCACCTTAGCCGGATTACCATCGGCAATAAAAAATGGCGGAACGTCCTGCACGATCTTCGAACAGCCTCCGGTAATCGCGTGGCAGCCAATCCGGCAAAATTGATGCACCGCAGTCAAACCACCAATGACCGCATAGTCACCGACCGTCACATGCCCCGCCAGCGTCCCGTTGTTGGAAAAAATTACATGGTCGCCGACTATGCAGTCATGGGCGATATGCGAATATGCCAGAAAGTTGCCATGGGAACCAATCACTGTGGCTGCTCCCTGCGGTGTAGCCCGGTGAATCGTTACAAATTCCCTGAAAGTATTTTGGTCGCCTATAGTCAAATAAGTAGGTTCCCCATCATATTTCAAATCCTGCGACTGCTGGCCGATCGAACCAAATGGATAAAACCGGTTGCGCCTGCCAATCTTGGTCGGACCCTGAATCACCACGTGATTATCAAGGATACAGTCCGGCCCCAATTCGACCCCGGCGCCAACCACACAATATGCACCGATCATACAGCCGGGGCCAAGCCGCGCCTCCTTATCAATAATCGCCGTCGGATGAATAGAATTCTCGCTCATTGGGATATGATGGCGAACATCAGTTCGCCCTCAGACACAATTTCGTCATTCACGACACACTTACAGATGGCTTTTGCCATGCTGCGGCGTGATTTAGTCAATTCGGCATGGATAAATAATGTGTCACCCGGCAGTACCGGCTTGCGAAACTTTACCTTATCCGCACTCATAAAATACCCGATATTACCTTCTGACTTTTCTTTCTTGAGTAACGCCACACTGGCTGCCTGAGCCATCGCCTCGACTTGCAGGACGCCGGGCATCACCGGGTGCCCGGGAAAATGACCTTGAAAATAGGGCTCGTTGATAGTGACCGACTTAATCGCTGTCAGCTTGTGCTCACCTTCGAATGCGACAATCCGGTCGATCATGATAAACGGGTAGCGATGCGGTATGATTTTCATCACCTGGTTGATATCCAGCACGCCTTCGCCTTTGGGAATACGCAGCGGTGGAATCATCGACTGCATACGCGTATATTGACGTGATAAGGATTTTGCCAGCTCCAGATTAGGGCCATGTCCGGGCTTAACTGCAATGACATGCCCTTTCAGCCGCGGGCCGAACAGCGTCAAGTCGCCGATGATATCGAGTATTTTATGTCGGACAAACTCATCCTCATAACGCAACGGCTCCTTGCCCATAACGGTATTGCCCTGAATCACAACTGCATTCTCGATGCTGCCACCCTTGATCAAGCCTTTGTCTAGGAGTGGCTTGACATCTTCGAAGTAGACAAATGTCCGTGCTTTAGAAATCTCTTCACGGTAAGTTTCAGGAGTAATCTGAGTTGAAAAGTACTGGGTAAAGCGGCCATCTGGGCCAACTTGCGTGCAAGAAATGCGAAACTGTGAGTCCGGCACCACCGTCAACAATGAGCCGGATTTGGTTTCCACATGAATCGGCTCTCTTGGCTCAAAATATTTGCGCAAGGCATCCTGTTCCTCGATTCCGGCTCGCTCTATTAATTCTACGTATGGTGCCGAACTGCCATCTGCAATTGGTGGTTCATTGGCATCCATTTCGATCAACGCATTATCCACACCCATACCGGAAAGAGCCGACAAAATATGCTCACAAGTATGCACTTTGACGTTGCCATGCATCAGGGTGGTCGCTCGCTCAACGGTTTTTACATGCTCAAAGCGAACATCAATCAACGGCCGGTCGGGCAAATCAATGCGCTGGAATTTAAAGCCATGGTCAATCGGAGCCGGCTTGATGGTCAAAGTTACCTGTTCGCCGGTATGCAGTGAGCTGCCGGCCATGCTGGATTGTTTTGTTAAAGTATGCTGCTTCGATTCATCCATAGTTATTTGCGCTAAACGCTTACAACTAGCCAATTCCAAGGCTGCGGGCAAGCACGGATCAAACGCCCGGTTATGTTACAGAACCGTCACAAGAAATCTGATGGCAATTTTTTGACAATCTGAAATAATCTTAAGCATGTTGCGAAATTTGCAAAAAACATTGGCTATCAAAATGATTGCGTTGCTTGCTCTGGCGGGTGGGGTGTCGTTCATCTGTCCGCAGTTACAGGCAGACGATATCGAACTCAAGAGTCTGGATGATGGCGATGGCCAGCAGAAAAAGTATGGCCCGTATGTTGGAGTTTTTGGTGGTGCATCCACCTCTCAAAGTGCTGACCTGACACTTGATTACACCACCTACAACCTTGATTATGATGTCCTTGCCACCGACGGATCACTGGTAGTTGGCTTTGAGGTCGGCTACAGTTGGAAAACGAAATACTTCCTCGAGTTTGCACTGGAATTTGAAGGCTTCTTTAGCAGTACCGAAGTGTCTTCAATACTCTCGGCAGATAATGCCGGAGAGCCGATCACGCTTAGTGATGTGGCAACTGCTACTGCGGATCTGAATTACGCAGCATTCATGATTAATGCAATTGTCATCGTCGACCTCTCGCGGCTAAAGCCTCGTATTGGCCGCTGGGTACCAAAGCTTAGGCCATATGCTGGAGCCGGCCTTGGTGGTGCTCAGATCTGGTTCCGTAATGCGGACGTCAGCAGCGTTGGTGACGCACTGGCAGTGCCAACTCCAGCTAGCATTGATGTCTTCAGCACTGACGAATTTGTGTTTGCATCTCAATTCTTTGGTGGTCTGGAGATTCAGGTGACCGACAAGTTCGCCATTTACGGCGAATACCGTAAGTTGATGTTTGAAAATGCCGGTGATCTCGATGATTTTGAAACCGAGATGCTGCTTGGCGGAATTCACATCCGCTATTGATTAGGGCGTATCGGCGTCCGTTGCAGATGAGGCTATGTGTTTTTTTATGGCTTGCCTGGCCTTGGTGGCATTACCGGTGCGGCGGTAGGCGTAAGCCAAGTTGGCCCACGCGTTCGGGTAGCTTGGGTTGATCCTGACACATCGTTCATACGCTTTCACCGCATCCTTGATCTCACCATCATGTTCGAGCAGCAGTCCCGTGTAAAACCATGCCCCGGCATTGCGTTTATTAAACCGCTTACTCCGCTGCAACAATGCCAGAGCATTTTCATAATCGCCCAACTGGCCGCGCACGATTCCCAGCAGGAACAACCCTCTGGAATAGTCAGGTTCGATTTTTACAACTTGTCGCAGCGCCCGGTCTGCCTGCTGCCATTCTTGTGCCTTTAAGTGTTCCTGGCCTAGCAGTAGCCAGGAAATCCTGTCACCGGGACGCTCTTTCACTGCTTGTTCGAGCGCCGACTTGATATCTTTTTCTTTCCCCTCTTCGCCGGCCAGCTTTTCTATCATTGCCAGTTGCCGCCATTGTGAACCGGCATCCGGATTTAGTGCCACAGCTTTACGCTGGGCTGAGAGAGCGTCTTCGATATTGCCGGTGTTGCGCAAAGCTAAACCCAGCAACGCCCAAACTTCTCCCGAGCGGGGGTAGCTGCGTGAGAGTTTTAGTAGCAGTCGTAACGCTCGCTTGTAATCCTCCTGATACAGGCTTAAATATGCTTTCTGAAAAGAACTCGATTCTAAAATATCATCTGCTGCCAACTGGCCCAGATTACCAACTGAAACCAATTTGATATTGTCGCGGTAGGAGTCGACAGGTATCCCGCCGATCGGAATCGCATAGTTGATCCAATTTTCCTGCTCCAATTTCATGGCCACCAGTCCGACCACCTTACCCTCACCATTCAACAGCGGACTGCCCTGATCCCCTTGCGAGTCTTCGCCGGTGACTTCCAGCCAGCCTTCACCAACGACATTCTTTTCAAAGCTGGCCTGCGCATCCGCCAGTAACAACCCACGCTCCTCATCAAATGCGATCAGGTAAACTTTACTGGCATCATCCGCGGCAATCGAGCCGGCAAATTCGAGGTATGGTGTGTTGATTGCATCCGCTTGCAGTACTATCACTCCATTCTCCAGGTCGCGTCGCCAGACTCCCCGGATCCGAAATGTGGTAAAGTCGCCGGCAATTGCTGTAATATATGAAATTTCAGACTGGATATCCGGCGTGACCAGACTCACATCAGTGGCAATCAGCCCCCAATCACTAATAAAAAAACCGGCGGTGCGGGACAGTTCGATACCAAACCGGTCGTACGCACGCAGTGACAACACGGCTGGCGCTGCCTTGCGCGCGACACTAAACAGCTCACGCTGAGAGGGCGTCAGATCAAGTTCTTCAGCGGTTGGTATCGGGATCTCAGGTTCAGGCAGTATTTCCGGTTCTATCACTTGGCCTTGCTCATCCAGCTGCGGCAATTGCTCGATCTCAAGTGGCTCGAACAGCGGGTTCTCAAGGTCTTCCAAATCTAACACCGGCAGATCAAATTGCGGTAATCTGGCAGGTTCCTGCCTGTCCTGTTGCGGTTGCTGGGCAACCAGTGTGCCTGCTGCTACAATAGTTGTCAGCATGACCAGACTATAGCGACGACCAGGCAATTGTAACTGAAAGAACATAACACTCAAATATGACATCGAATAACTGCTATGTCATGACCAGTAATTAGGATTGTCAGTTGCCTGTGAGGTCAGCTTCGGATTCCGACTCTACAGTGGTTGCTTTACGCACCGGTGGTTCCGGCACCCCCTCAGGAAGTTCCATCGCTTCTTCACCACCATGTTTGGCAAGAATTTTAGCCGCTTCACCACGGTAGATATTCGCTGCGGATTCTTCTCCGCGACGCTGATAAAACTCCGCAGCCCGGCGATAATAGGCCAGGTTGTAACCATCAATGCGACTAAGCAAAAATTTAGCTTCAGGGACTTTGTCGCTGCCGGAAAAGCGAATCAGAAAGTCTTCAAAGTAAAACTTTGCCCGTCGCAGATTGCCCCGGTCAACCCCCTCATGCAGGCCCTTCTGGTACTCAATAAAGCCGATTTGAAAAGCTGCATCATCGCTGAGCACGCTACGCGGGTATTCATCGTTAAATCTTTCAAAGACTTCACGTGCAGTGTCCGGATCATCCTCAATCTGATAGGTTACAGCCATGTAATACAAGGACTTAGCGGCATACTCACCTTGAGTTGCCTGAGTCATAATTACTCGGAACATATCGCGCAGTGTCAGCGTGTCGGGAAGTTCAAGGTTCGGCGCCAGGTCGGGATCTCTTTCTTTTCTGACCGAGCGCCGGAAGACTTCTTCCGCTACCGCAAACTCACCAGCAACAGTTTCGTTAAATAAGTCGGAACCCGGGTAATTATTCACTACCTTTTCATAGGCGCGGAAAGCATTCACATACTCCTTATTGCTATGATATAGACGCGCAATCTGGAATTGCGCCCGTGGTGCATAGGATGTGCGAGGATAAGTTTTTACCAGTCCTTTATAGCGCCGGATCGCCCGCGAAGCCCGGCCCTGCAGTTCGTAATCACGTGCTTCCTGGTAAATTTCGCCAGCCTTTTCCTCGAGATGCTCCTGGCTGGTAATTGCCTGTGCCGGATGCTGGGAGAAGATCAGCAACAACGTAACCCCGAATGCTGGGAGAATATCCTTTGGAGTCAGAGCTGGCATGCACGCTAAATCAGCTTATGGCGGAAATTATCTGCCTAGAGTGGCGGCAAATCCAAATCATCCCCAGCTTCTTGACCGGGTTGATAAATCTGCTGCAGCTTGACAGCCGGCTTTTTCCCGTAAGTCACTTCACCGATTGTCACCCAAACCGCAAACGTCTGGGCTGGATTATCGACCTCAACTTCTGCACCGGGATAAAGATTTTCGACCAAGCCTGAGTTAGGTCCCTGGGAGTCGACATGTGGCACATCCGGCTCGTCTGCTATGGTGTAATCGAAGGAAACAATTTCACGTCCGACATTGCGGAAAATAACACTGTACTCAATTCGCTCATCATCAACCACAGTGTCTTTAACCCGAATTGCGATCGGGTGATTTTCAAAAGTGACACGCTTGGTATAAAGCGATTGGCAGCCGCTAAACATAGCTACCAAAATTAAAGCGACTGCTACTGCACCGAGTTTACCTGTTATCATAGTACTGTTTCAGGATGCGAAGATCTGGGACAAATTCTGTGCACTCCTAGTTGCCTAGTATTGCACTTTGAAGCCGATATTCCATAGGTTCCGATCCGATTCGGAAAAATTGGAGCCTGCCACATTATTAATCCAAAGCCGACGGTACTCGCCATAGATGCTGACATAATCACTCAGGTCAACTTCCAGCCCTGCCAGAAATTGATAGGCAAAGCTGATCTTGCCACTACTGCCAAGACTCAGGCCATCTCCGGAACCACTCAACAAAGAAGAATCAGCATTAGTGTAAGCACCGCCCAAACCACCGCCAATGTACGGATGCAAACTGGCCAAAAATCCAACATCATCACGGTAGTCACTTAAATCGAGAGCCAGAATGAAATTAACCATCAAGTTAACACTGTAAAAATCGTTGGACAGCCGCGATGTCGCATTCTCTGAGATCGCTTTATCCGCAGCGTAAAATAACTCAACTTCGAAGGCCGGACGGACCGGGTAAGCGGTACGGAATTGATAGCCCAGTTCTGCACCAATAAACCAACCAGTGCCATCCTGTTCAGAACTCAGCCCGGCAGTCCCGGAAGAATCCACATTGTAATCCCAGGAACCACCACCAAAAAATCCAAAATAAGCTCCTTGTGCACGTACCGATTTTTCGGTGCTGACAGTGTCAAAATAGACTTCCGCAGCCGGTGCGATGGTGGTTACAGCTACGAAAAGTATACCGCAAAAAAATGTCTTAGTATTCAGGTAGGTCATAGTTATCTCTTTGGTTTTATTGAAAATACACTTGTTTGATGCATACATGCTAGCAATTTGTCAGGTGGAAAAAAGAAATTTAATGTCACGGTCTTGTAACATTTCAGCATTGCTGCTGACGTCCAAAATCAAGACTGATGGGCCTTAGGCACGCGGTTTGCGGGACTCTTTGTAATCGGCAATTTCCTGTTCGATCGCATCGGCCTTATCTTCTTTCCCGAGATGACGCAGCAAATCGGCAAAATTTTGGGCCACGACAATAAAATCATCGAAGTGGCTATTACCGGTTTGTTTTTCGTAGATGGTCAGGGCTTTGTCGTAATTTTCAGCAGCTAGTTCGAGTTGCCCTGAAACATGGTAATTGGCTGCCAGATTGCCGTATGATTGAGCCACATCGGGATGATTTTCACCAAAGTTGCTGGAGCGAATGGCCAATGAGCGCATATGCATATTTTCCGCTTCCTGAAACTTTTCGGTCTGCAAGTAGAGCGTGCCAAGATTATTCATCATGTCAGCGACGTATGGGTGGTCGGCACCACGCCGCTTTTCAAATAGTTCCAGTGCCTTGCGGTAATATTTCTCAGCTTTGTCAAAATTCTGCTGCGCTTTGCACAGCATCGCCAGGCTGTTGTAGATCAGCATCGCTTCGGGAACATCTTCACCGTGGGCGCGCTGTAATAAAGGCAGTGCCTGCTCAAAAAATGAAATGGCGTCATCCTGCTTACCAAGGTCCTGGCAAACCTCAGCGACTTCCCGCACCAGATCGGCCAGCAGAGGTAAATCCGATGGCAATAATTCGTTGCTGATGCTGATGGCCTCGCGGTAGTTGGTTTCTGCAGCTTCAAGATTACCCAGCGAGCGTTGGCAACGCGCCGCTACACAATAGCTTTTGACCAGGTTTTGATGGGGTGACTCAAACTCATCATTGGCAGCAGCCAGCATGCGTTCGATGGCCTTTTCAGTTTCTTCAACTGACAGGTTATTAGCTTTTTCCAGCAAGCCGAATGCTTCTTCCCAGTTGCCATTACCGGCATTCTGCTGGTCTTGGGAATTTGCTGCTGCAGCATCTTGACTAGTATCCATAATTTACTCCTTGGAAAAATAATAGTAGCAATCTATGCCGCAGTTGGAATCAAAAAGTTAACTCTCCGCCAATATCTGCAGAAGCTCATCTCTTTCCGGTAAGGTGCTGCGTCCGATGTGTTCAGCCAGAACCAGATGTGGTGGCTCGCCTGCACCGGGCAAACCAAGCAGCTCGGCCAGCCTGACCTCAAAGCGCTCTACGACTGACTGACTGGGAGTATTGGCAGAGAGAAAATCCAGCGCTTTATATACTAACTGGAAGACTTCGCCAACAGGTGCTTCATCGGCCAGAGATTGGGATAACAGGCGGACAAAGTAGGAAGCCACCGCCGTCTTTTTATAACTCGCGCCGATCCCCCGCCAGGGCTCGACCAGAACTGCATCGGCCAAGGCATACAATTCCGACCGCCGGGAAGAAACAGCTTTTACTTCCAGCAGGTAAAACAGGTCGAGCACACCTGCAAATCGATTGCGCTGCTTGAGAGCACCTTTGGCAACCGCACGTAGCTTACCATGATGTTCAGTGAGCAATTCTACAATCAAACTGCTTTCGGTGAGGCGGTACTTACGTAAAACTATTGCCCGGTCAGAATGCACAATTTCTTCAGTCGGCCGACTATAGGTGCAGGACGCGACCCTCGGCCGCAAGTGCCGCCTCCTTAACTGCTTCAGAAAGCGTGGGGTGCGAGTGCACCGTCCGGGCGATATCTTCGGCGCTGCCCCGGTAGTACATCACACTGACAATTTCCGCCAGCAAATCACCTGCCGAAGATGCCAGAATGTGAGCACCCAAAATCCTGCCGGTATTCTTATCGGTTACTATTTTTACAAATCCGCCGGTATCGCCGTTGGCTAATGCCCGGCCATTGGCGAGAAATGGAAATTTGCCGACAGCCACATCAAATCCATGCTCGCGCGCATCATTCTCGGAATAGCCGACTGATGCCGCCTCCGGTGAAGTGTAAACGATACCGGGTACCAGGTGGTAATCGACATGCGCTGCCAACCCTGCCATTTGTTCAACGCAAGCCACCCCATCTTCCTCGGCTTTGTGGGCCAGCATCGGCCCTTCAATGACATCACCGATGGCGTAAATTCCAGGCACGCTGGTTTCAAAATTGCCGTCGACGGTGATTCTACCCTTGCCATCCTGCTCAACACTGAACCCAGCATCAAATAGCCCGTCGGTATTAGCGCGACGCCCGATTGCTACCAGCACCTTATCCGCTTCAAAGCTGACTTGCTCACCCGATTCGCGTTCCGCCTGCAGTTGCAACTTATCCTGCTGCCTCTGCAGCCCGGTAACCTTGGTCGATAATTCAAACTTGATCCCCAGCTTTTCCAGTTCCTGCTGCAAACCGGCCTGGATCTCATGGTCAAAGCCGGTTGCGATATGAGGCAGAAATTCGACGACTGTCACCTGGCTGCCGAGGCGGGCCCAGACCGATCCCAGCTCGAGTCCAATAGCTCCGGCCCCTGCTACCACCAGCTGCTCCGGCACTTCTGAAAATTCCAATGCACCGGTACTGGATACCACATCGTTGCCATCAAATGGTACCGACGGCAATTCGGTCGGCTCGGAACCGGTGGCAATCAGAATGCGTTCGGTCGTCAAGTTCAGAGTGTCACCATCGGCTTGCTGAACGGTTAAGGAACCGGCGCCACCGATAGTCGCAAAGCCATGGATGACCGTGATTTTGTTTTTCCGCATCAATCCTTCGATGCCCTTGGTCAAGCGGCTGACAGCCTTGTTCTTGCGGGCCATCATGGCGCTGAGATCAAACCCGATTGCGTCCGTGTAAATGCCGTGTTCCTCGGACTCTTCGACAATAAAATGCAGGTGCTCCGAGGAGGCCAACAGTGCCTTACTCGGGATACAGCCAATATTCAAACAGGTACCGCCAAGTGCCGGTGATTTTTCCACCAGCACCACGTTCATTTCCAATTGTGCCGCCCGGATTGCCGCCACATAGCCGCCGGGACCCGAACCAATAATGACCAGATCGTAGTTGTTGTCGCCTTGCATCGTTGCAGCCTAACTTATCTGCGGGTAAGCGCAATCATCGATGCCAATATGCAGCGAATTATTGCTTGGCTGCTGCCATTGCGGCAGCTTTTTCTTCGTCCGCTTTGCGCAGTTCCTGGCGCAGCGTCGTACCGCGCATTTGCGACCACCAGAGGACGGTCGGAGCTGCCACAAAAATCGACGAGTAAGTACCAACCAGGATGCCAGTGATAATTGCGATCGCAAAGTCTCCCAGCACCGGACCACCCAGGAAGTACAGCGAAAATAGCGACAGCAAGGTCAGGCCACTGGTGATGATGGTACGGCTCAGGGTATCATTGATGCTCTGGTTCATCACCGCTTCAGTCGGCTTCTTACCACCCTTACGGATGCCTTCCCGAATCCGGTCAAAAACGATGATAGTGTCATTGATTGAATAACCCGCGACTGTCAGCACCGCACCGACCAGCACCAGCGAGAACTCATGACCAATGATCGCGAGAATGCCAACACAAGCAATCACGTCGTGCAGCACCGCCACCAGGGCCCCGACCGCAAACGAAATTTCAAACCGCAACGCGAGGTAAATAAAGATGGCAACTATTCCCAGGCCGATCGCGATCAGTGAGCTGGTCGCCAGTTCCCTGCCGATCGCCGGACCTACCCGCTCGAGCGAGTCCTGGCTGAATCCTGCTTCCGGTAGACTTGATTTGAGGTGCTCGAAGATACTCAGTCCGGTATCGAATTCGCTGCGGATCAGTATCGACTCACTACCGTCGAGCGGATCCACCTGTTTTTGGATGACCGCACTTTCCTGGCCCAGCTCGGCAAGTGATTCACGGATTTCGCCTTCACTGACAGTTTGTTCGTAGGTCAGGGTCAGCGCATCGCCACCCTTGAAGTCAACCCCCAGGCTTTTGTCACCACGTACCGCCAAAGCTGTAATACAAATTCCGATCAACAACACCGATACCACCAGCGCAATTTTGCGTTTGCCAAGGAAGTCGAAACTTTTTGAAGAGATCAGGTGCAGCATCGGCAGCTTGTTTTTGAGCACACCCAGAGCGGTCGCCCACGAGAATAGATTGCGGGTCACCAGCAAGGCCGAGAACATCGAGGCGGCAATACCTACTGTCAGGGTCACCGCAAATCCTTTGACGGTACCCGAAGCCTGCCAGAACAGGATCGCCGAGGTAATCAGGGTGGTTATGTTAGCATCCCAAATCGCGCTGAAGGCTTTGTCATAACCGCCATTGATCGCCGCATGCAAGGTGGCACCTGCATTTAACTCCTCACGGATGCGCTCGTAAATCAGGACGTTGGCGTCAATTGCCATGCCAATCACCAGCACGATACCGGCAATACCAGGCAAGGTCAGCACGAAGTTAAACATCGACATGATGCCAAATAGCAACACCACGTTGATCAGCAGGCCGACCACCGCAATCAGCCCGGCCAGCTGATAGTAAACAAGCACAAACAGCAACACCAACCCAAAGCCAATCAATATGGCTGCGATACCACTGCGAATAGAGTCCGCCCCCAGCGATGCAGAGACACTCCGTTCCTCCTCGATGACCACCGGCGTCTGCAACGGATTTTCCAGCACGCTGGTCAGATTGCGGGCCTCGGCTTCGGTGAAGCGACCGGTAATCACTGCACTGCCACCATAGATCGGCTCGTTGATGACCGGTGCCGATTGGACCACCCCGTCGAGCACGATGGCAAAACGCTCGTTGACATTTGCCGCCGTCAAATCACCAAATTTTTTGCCCCCTTCAGAATTAAAATTTAATTGGACCCCATAACCCTGCTGGTCATAAAACGAACGCGCACTCGACACATACTCGCCACCAAGATCAGCGCGCTGCTTGATCAGCAACTTCAATTCCACTTCCTCACCACGGATGACATCAGTATAAGTCTCTACCGCAAACCCGGGCGGTTTGATCGCGGTGCCGGCTTCAATCTGCGGTACCAGCCGGTCGCTCTGCGGATGCACCAGCCGGAATTCCAGCTTGGCCACTTTCTGTAATTGTTCACGCGCTGTTGCTACATCTTCTTCTTCAGCCCCTGGGATCTGAACCAGGATCCGATCCTCCCCCTGCGGCGTAATGATCGGCTCAGAGGTGCCTAATTTGTCGACCCTGGCGCGGATGACTTCGACCGCCTTATCCTGCATGGTCGGGGTGATTTCTGCTTCCGGGTCTTCTTTGACCAGCCGAATCAGGTACGAAGACCCGCCACTCAAGTCCAGTCCCAAGGTTACCTTCTGATCCGGCGGATAGACCGATTCGAGACAGAATGCGACCAACAGCAGCGTCAATGCTGAGCCCAGGATCCGCTTATGGCGGGATACTTCGGTGGCAAAATACCAGCCAAACAGACCAAGGATGGCCAGGCCAATCAGAAATGTCAGCATCGGGGACATGTGCTAATCAATCCGGTTAAGTTTTTGCTTCTTCGCCAGCTTGCTTACTCACCACGCTGGACTTATCAAATTCGACCTTGACGTTTTCCGCGATCTTCAGCACCACCGTCTTGTCCTTCACATTGGCGATCAGGCCATGGATACCGGCATTGGTAACTACTTTGTCGCCGGTCTTCAGCGACTCAACCAGCGCCTGGTGCTCTTTGCGTTGCTTCTGCTGCGGGCGGATCAGGAGAAAATAAAAGATAACCCCGATCAGGATCAGCGGCATAATTTGCATGAGCAGGTTCGGGGCCGGCCCTTCAGCGGGTGCCGCCGAGGCCAGCAGCAGGAAATTGCAAATACTTGTCATCATAGGTTTCCGTTTATTTGTATCGATGCAGCAACCATCAATGCGCAATAAGTAAGTTGATCATGGCTTGATGGCTACATTTTTTTGCACCCCTCCTGATGGCAAAGGCCGGGCTAACTTCCTGGTCAGCCCGGCCTTTACTTGGAGGAGGAAAAATTTACTTACTCTGCTGCGGCTGCTGCTGGTTGCGCTGCATTCAACTCTTTAATTACAGCTTCGCTGAAATCCATGCCTGGAACCGAGTGAATCAATACCGGCACGCCGTTCAGGGTCGAGCCCGAGGAGTCAAAGACCAGGTCATAACCTTTGGTCTGCACAATCTTTCTCACGATCTCCGTGATTTCTTCAACGATGCCATTGCGCATGCGTACCGCCTGCTCCTGCAGTTGCTTTTCGCGGGTAGCGCGGAATTCATTGATCTGGCGCTCAAGGCTTTTGACCTCAGCGATTTTCTCGTCCCGCTCACGTGCTTTTTCAGCTTTTTTATCTTCGCTCAATTCGGCTTTTTGCATTTCCTGATTGAGCTTATTGATTGCTTCGAGTTGCTCTTTGTAGGATGACATGCGCTCATCCAGGTCAGTTTTGGCAGTGCTGCGCGCCTCATTGATTTTGGCTTCAGCATCTTTCGTCTTGTAGTAGGACGAAAAGACTTTGTTCATATCAACAACGCCCACGCTTAACTCTGCGTGAGCGGCGGGGGCTGCCAAAATTAATGTCGCGATAACTGCTGCTAAATATTGCTTGATCATATCTGTATGTGTTTCTTGTTAGAGGTCTGCTTACTGCCACCGGGACAATAATTCAAGTCCTCATTCTGTTTTTATTTGCCGATTTATGACCAGTACTAGAACTGGTAGCCAACGTTAAAGTTAAATTTACCGGTAGAATCGTTGAATTCATCGGTCTGCAACGGGTAACCGAAGTCGATCCTGACCGGGCCGATCGGCAGCTCCATACGCACACCGATACCAATGTCCGAACCCATATCTCCGGTGTCAAAGCTGTAGGCATCATCAGCTACAAAGCCGACATCGTAGAAGACCGCTCCACGTATCCGCTCGATGATCGGGAAGGTATATTCGAAAGTTGCACGCACCAACGTGCCACCACCAATCGGTTCACCAAACTCATCCTTGGGACCAACTTCGCGGAAATCATAACCGCGCAGGCTATTGGCACCACCGAGGTATTGCCGGGCCCAGATCGGCACGGCGTCGGCACCGTTCCACACATCCACTACAGCGAGTTCGGCATTGATGAAGAAAATGCCGTCGTATGGCAAACTCCAGTACTTGGTACCCTCGATCCGGAATCCATAATAATCAACGTCACCGCTAAGGAAGCCGCCGGCACCATAAATCTCAGCTTCGATGCGCTCACCGGAGCGACTCAGGAAGACGCTGTCACGTGTATCATAAACATACAGGGCACCGAGTCGGCTTTCGATTCGTTCCCCACCTTCCGAAAGAATTTCCTCGGACACACGACCGCTGAAATCATCGATCTCAACTTGTTGCAAAGTATAGCGTCCCTCGATCGATGAGAACCTGCCGATCGGTTTACGGGCAAAAATTTGACCGCCAATATTGGTCTGGTCATACACATCACTGAAGAATGCGGACTCGCGATAGTACAACTCGCCACCGACTGCCAGCTTCTGGTCGAGGAACCAGGGTTCGGTCAGTGCCAGCACCAGATCCTGACGTTCGGTACCAATCTGCACTCTGGCGCGGAACTTCTGGCCGCCACCGGTCAGTCCCGGCCAATTGGTAATATCGAAGTTGCTCTGGGTGATTTCAGCAAAACCAATCAAGCTGTCGATCGAGCTGAAGCCGGCACCGAAGTTGAATGATCCGGTGCGCTTTTCTTCGACGACGATGTTCAGGTCTTTTCGGCCCGGGATCAGGGTATCATTTTCAAAAGTATCCACCCGCGAGAAGTAACCGAGGTTCTGCAACCGGAGTTTAGAAGTTTCGACACTGGTCGTATCGAAGATCTCACCCGGCAGCAATGCCAGCTCCCGGCGCAGGACTTTGTCTTTGGTCTTGGTATTGCCTTCGATATTGATTTGCTCGACGTACGACTGGAAACCTTCGTCCAGACGATAACTGAGGTTGACTTGCGAGTCGCCTGCTGAGGCAGATTCCGGGATCAGTAACAAATCGACATAGCCACGTGACCCATACATATCGCGCAAAATCTTGGTGTCGTCCTGCAATCCACGTGGCGTGTAAATTTCACCCGGCAACATCCTGAGGTTGGCCAGGATTTCGTCGCTGGTGTAGAGTTCGTTGCCTTCAATGGTCAGCTCGTTGACTGTGTATTGCAGCCCCTCATTGACCGTGATGACCAGGTCGATCCGTTTGTCGTCAATGCGGTCACGCCGTACGTTCTCGACCTTGGCATCGATGTAGCCAAGGTTGGCGTAGTATTCTTCGATTTTCAGCAAATCTTCAGCTAGAACTTCGTCCTGCAAGCGCCCGGATTTATTGATCCAGGTCAGGAGATTGCGGCCCTTGGTTTCCATCTGCTTGCGCAAATCCTTCTCAGTTACAGCAGTATTGCCTTCGAACAAAACTTTGCGCACGGTAGCCTTACCACCTTCGCTAATATCAAAGGCCACCTTGGCAGTGCCGCGCTCGTCGTCCACATCCAGGTCGTATTCGACCTTGACGTTGCTGAACCCTCGCTCCTGATAATAATCGATAATTATCTGGCGGTCTCCCTCTATCGTCTCCTCACTCAGGGTACCGCCCGGGATGGTAGTGATCCGTTTGCGCAGACGGTTGGCGAGTTTGCGATCGACGCCTTTGAGTAAAACTTCTCTGACGGTGGCTTTGGTCTGGACTACCACCACGACCCGTACTCCGTCGTCCAGCGGCTCGCTGAATATCCGCACATTGCTGATTTCCTCGGTCCCGAATAAGGCGCGGATGTCTTCCTCGACGAAACGTTCATTGTATGGCTGCCCGACAGTGGTCTTCATGTTGCCGAGGATCAGCTCCTCGTTCACGGTAGCCGGACCGACATACTGGATGCTGATGTCCCTGACGATCTGGCTTTCCTGTGGCAACAGCTGGGCATTGGTCGGCAGGCTGACCAGCGATGCCAGGACTGCCAGCTTCAGTACTGTAACTCGGAATTTTTTAAATATGCTGTTCATAGATGGTAAGGGGCAAACCCGCGTAGCCGGGTTGCCTGATGTTAAGGTATTATCTCTAGCTATTCTGCGGAGTTATTTCTTTGCAATAGCAGGTCATGCGTCAAGCAAGATATTGGGATATTATTCACAACCTGATAATCTTATCGGCAGGGCTGGCGCACAATTTGCTTGTAACATGCGCCAGCATTGCTACTCGATTAAGCTGACGACGACGAATTTTTCGCTATACGAGATAGCGATGGTCTGACGAAATATTAGCCATGCCCGAATATACTATCGAACCAGCCACCCTGGATCAGCTGCCAGAAATCACCGAGTTGTTGTACGGATTGTTTTCCGAAGAGACTGATTTTGAAGCGGACCGCGAGACCCAGATGCGCGGGGTTCGCCTGATTTTGGAAAATCCCAACCGCGGCAGAATCTTTGTCTTACAGAGTCATGGTCAAATCTTTGGTATGATCAATCTGCTGTTCACCATCAGTACTGCCGAAGGTGGCTTTGTGATGCTGCTGGAGGATCTGGTGATTCACCCCGATCACCGTGGGGTCGGATTCGGCGGTGCCCTACTCGAGCACGCCATCGCGTTTGCCAAAGAAAAACAATTCTTGCGGATTACCCTGCTGGCTGAAAATAAGCGCCACCCCTCGGTGCGATTTTTTGAGAAGCATGGGTTCTTCCAGTCGGGGATGACTGTTATGCGCCATCTGTTGAAACCGCAGGAGTAAGCAGCAGCCATGGACGAAAACGTATTCAAAGAACTTGGCTTTGCCAAAGTTGATACCGGTAGGGCCAACCGCTGCGGGTTCCCGGAGGTCATATTCAGCCAGGGAAAATCTCCGGCACAGGTAGCAGAAATTGCCGCCGTGCTGGTTGAGCGGCACGGCCACTTGTTGGCAACCCGCGCGACCAGTGAGCATTTTGACGCTGTCCGCAGTGTTCTCGCTGACGCCGAATACCACGCTCAAGCCCGCTGCATCACCCTGCGCCGCGAGCAGCCGCCGGTCCTGCCCGGCAGCCTGGCCATCTGCTGTGCCGGCACTTCCGATATCGCCGTCGCCGAAGAAGCCTGTGTTAGTGCCGAAGCGCTGGGCTGCCGCTTGACACGCATTTACGACATCGGGGTCGCCGGGATTCATCGCTTGCTGGCACGCCGCGACGATATCGAAAATGCGACGCTGGCAATCGTTGTCGCAGGCATGGAGGGCGCACTTCCCAGTGCGGTGGCCGGCCTGGTCGCAACCCCAGTAATTGCTGTGCCAACCAGCGTTGGTTACGGGGCTTCGTTCGGTGGCCTGGCCGCGCTGCTCGGCATGCTCAATAGCTGCGGCAGTGGTGTGACAGTCGCCAATATTGACAACGGCTTCGGCGCGGCCTACGCCGCCGCCTCAATCCTCAAGTCACTCGGAAAATTGCAGCCCAACCCTTAAGCGCTGAGTGTTGAACGTTCGATGTTGAAAGTTGAACGTTCAATGTTGAAGGTTGAACGTCCGACGTTGAAAGTTAAATGTTCGACGTTGAACGTTCTTCTAGCCGCGGTCCTGCACCGGCTTGACATAGACGCCGATCAGCGGCCGTGGCGACGGCTTGTGCGAGGCATAGTCACTGACAAATCCGGTTTCTGTACGGATCTCGACATGACCCGGACCGCGTCCCCCATACACCAGGATCGAGCCGACCGGTGCTTTGAACGGGCAATCGACGGCAATTCGCTGGAAGCCATGATTTCTTCTAAGTTCATTCCCTGCCGATTTGGCATAGGCAGTGCCAGGGTAGCGGTCGACTACATCAGCGGCTACTAACGCCCGTTTGACATAACGCCAGCAGCGCTTGATCGATCGGGCACGCGCCCGCTGCTCAGCAATGTCAGCTGCCTCGATCATCTTCGGATCGTATTTTACACCGCAGGCTGCTTTGGGCGATTTATCTCGCTTGAATAGTATTTCAAATAACGTTCTTTCCGGTTTTTCTTCTGCCTGCAGCGGCTGCTGGGTCAGAATTAGTAGTGATAAACAAATGATACTTGGAAAGACTGTTAATCGAATCATATGGCTGGTAATTCTAGGTTGGTTGAGACTGTCTTTTTGGAATTTGTTGGCAATTGCTCGCGAGAGCAATGCCTCAGACTGCCAACGTTGCCAAGTACAAAATTAGAAAAAATACTGAGAGTTGTATTTTTTCGTTTTCCTCGAAAAGCCGGAGCAACTTATACTTGCTTGTAAACTTTGCTGCCGCTCGAGCGAAATTGCTCGGCTTTTTCCTGCATCCCGGCATCCAGTGCCTCATTTTCGGTTATGCCTTTTTCAG